>JAQBDO010000445.1:0-7889 GCA_032124375.1 Gammaproteobacteria bacterium | reverse complement strand
TTCCACACCAGCCAGCTGTCGATAGTGCCAAACGCCAGTTGCCCGGCATCGGCCCGTGCGCGCGCACCGGCAACGTGCTCCAGTATCCAGTGAATTTTTGTCGCTGAGAACTAAGCTTCTATCAGCAAGCCGGTCTTCGCGGCAATAACCGGCTCGAGATCCCTGTCGCGCAACGACTGGCAATAGTCGCTGCTGCGCCGGTCTTGCCAGACAATGGCATTGTGTACCGGCTTGCCGGTTTCGCGGTCCCAGACGACAGTGGTTTCACGCTGATTGCTAATACCGATGCCGGCGAGTGCCGAGGCATCTATGCCCGCCTGCTGCAAAACATCACGGGAAAGCTGCAGCTGCTTCTCCCAGATTTCCTCTGCATCGTGCTCGACCCAGCCGGGCTGCGGGAAGAACTGCGCAAACTCCTGCCGGGCCACGGCAACACTTTCCATCTTGCCGTTATAGAGAATGGCTCTTGAACTGGTGGTACCCTGATCAAGCGCCAGGATGTAGCTTGAGTGTGACACGGCCGCACCTGTCCGGAATTAGAGTTGCCGCAGGTCCAGGAACACGCCTGCCTGAATCAATCCGCCTTTATGAAACAACAAGCATCAGTTTTTCTGCCCAGCAATTCGATCTGGTAACCGTCGGGGTCTTCTACAAAGGCAATAATGGTGGTACCGGCATTCATTGGTCCGGCCTCACGAATCACCTTGCCACCACGCGCCTTTACTCCAGCTACTGCCGCGTAGACATCGTCAACCTCGATCGCGATATGACCAAAACCGCTACCGCTATCATAACTGTCGGTACCCCAGTTATACGTGAGCTCAATAACGGTATTTTCCGCCTCATCACCGTAGCCGACAAAAGCCAGGGTGAACTCACCCTCCGGGTAATCCTTGCGACGCAGCTGCTGCATGCCCAGCACATTGGTATAAAACTGAATAGAGGCTTCAAGGTCGCCCACCCGCAACATGGTATGAAGTAGTCGCATAAACAGCTTCCTGTCAGTCTGCCGACTTGCGGCGCCCGGCAATGCGCAGGCGCAGGGCGTTCAGTTTGATAAAGCCTTCCGCATCTTTCTGGTTATAGGCACCCGCATCGTCCTCGAACGTGGCAATGCGTTCGTCGAACAGACTGTCTGTCTCCGACCTCCTGCCCGCTACAACCACATTACCCTTGTAGAGCTTCATGCGTACCGTACCGTTCACGTGCGCCTGCGAGGCATCAATCATTTGCTGCAACAGCTTGCGCTCGGGGCTCCACCAGTAACCGTTATAGATCAGTGTCGCGTAGCGCGGCATCAGATCGTCTTTCAGATGCGCGGCTTCGCGATCCAGCGTCAGCGACTCCATGGCACGGTGCGCTTTCAATAAAATGGTACCCGCCGGTGTCTCATAACAACCCCGTGATTTCATCCCGACATAACGGTTCTCGACAATATCGGAGCGGCCAATGCCATTGGCACCGCCGAGCTTGTTAAGCACATCCATAATCAGGCCGGGACTGTGCGAGTGGCCATCAATGGCAACGGCGTCACCACGTTCAAAAGTGATCTCAACGTAAGTGGCCTGATCCGGGGCATTCTCCGGCGACACAGTCCACAACCACATATCTTCTTCAGGCTCCGCCCATGGATCTTCAAGAACGCCGCCCTCGTAGGAAATATGCAGCGAATTGGCATCCATGGAATAGGGCGATTTCTTGCCCTGCTTGTTCTCCACGGGAATGTTGTGCTTCTCGGCATAGGCCATCAGGGTTTCGCGCGAGGTCAGGTCCCACTCGCGCCACGGCGCGATCACCTTGATATCCGGGTTCAACGCATACGCGCCCAGTTCAAAGCGCACCTGGTCATTGCCCTTGCCAGTAGCACCATGCGAAATCGCATCGGCACCGGTTTCTGCCGCAATTTCCACCAGCCGCCTGGCAATCAGGGGACGCGCAATCGAAGTGCCCAGCAGGTATTCACCCTCATAGATGGTATTGGCGCGCAGCATTGGAAACACATAGTCTCGCGCAAACTCTTCCTTCAGCGATTCAATATAGATTTCCCTGATGCCCATCGCCTTGGCCTTGGCGCGCGCCGGTTCAATTTCCCCGCCCTGACCGATATCGGCGGTAAAGGTAACCACTTCGCAACCGTAGTTTTCTTCCAGCCATTTGAGAATGATGGAGGTATCAAGACCACCTGAATAGGCAAGTACAACTTTCTTTATATCAGACATTTTTTGGCAACCCTGTTAGTCCCTGTTCCCTAAAGAGAGTGTTGTAAAAGCAATAATGCAGCGTGTGTTAGCGCAGCGTGACCCAACACCTCAACTGCAGGCCGGGTTACGCTATCGCCAAGCCGACCTGCAAAAATACTTTTGCAACACCCTCCTGAAGAAGAAGGGATACTCTTGATTTACTAAATGCTGTTATTGCTCATGTTGCAACAAGCAACATGACAGCTGAAAAACTACACCTGTGTTTTTTTCCTGCTGCGACGCAAGCGTGATAACAGGCGCCGCGCCATGTCACCGAATAATTCCGTCTGCGTCGGATGCGGATGAATCGCTTCGCCGACCTGCTCCAGCGTCATATTGGCAGAGACCATCATAACGGCTTCGCCAATCAGCGTATCCGCATGGTCAGCCAGGAAATGTACCCCCATCACACGGTGCGTGGCCTTGTCGACCACCATCTTGATCATGCCGTGCGTTTCATTGTTGATCATGGCCTTGGCGTCGATATTCATGGGCACTTTCACCTCGGCCGTATCAACACCCCTGGCGCTGGCCTGCTCCACTGACAAACCGACAAACGCCGCCTGGGGACGTGAAAAGATCACACCACAGTCCTTGTCCTGGTCGTAACGCATATTCTCGCCAAGGATAGTTGCCGCCGTCACCCGTCCCTGCTGCGCGGCAGTATGGGCCAGCATCAAACCGCCAATCACATCGCCTACCGCAAAGATATGCGGCACATTGGTACGACAACGACTGTCGGCACCCACCACACTGCGCTCACTGGCAACCCCGGCAGCCTCCAGATTCAGGCCGTCCAGTACCGGACGCTTGCCGGTTGCCATGATGACGTAATCCACCGCCAGGTTATGCTTCTTGCCTTCACTGTCGGTATAGCCGACTTTCATTGCGCCCGGCTCACCACTGATTTTATTGACGGCAGCCGAGGTATGCACGTCCAGTCGCGGCTCATCATCCAGAATAGCGGACAGGGTGCTGGCAATCTCCGGTTCGACCTCGGCGAGAATACGCTGCTGCGCCTCCAGCAAGGTTACCTTGCTGCCAAAATCCTGAAAAATCTGCGCCATCTCCACGCCGATCGCACCGGCACCGATCACGGCCAGTTTCTTTGGCGGCGCTGACAGCGCCCACACCGTGTCAGACGTCAGTACACCACCACTCTCAAGTGCTTCCCGCGCACCCGCAATCGGCGGCACAAACGGCGGCGCGCCGGTTGCGATCACGGCACAGCCAAAGGTAATCGTTTTGCTGGCCTTTTCCGCCGGCATAACGGTACGCGTGTGCGGGTCATCCTGATTGGTGCTGGTATTAACGGCAACCGTATGGGCATCAACAAACTGGCCAAAACCCTGCAGGTAATCGATATGCACGCCCTTGTCGGTCTTCAGTGCCATCGCACCACGTGTTTCCAGCACGTTTTTACGATGCGCCTCGAGGTCCTTCCACACCAGTTTTGCCTTGTCGGTACCGGTCACACCGAGGTGCGCATCTTCAGCACGGTCACGCATACGATCAGCGGCCGCACGCCATGCCTTCGACGGGATACAACCACGCCACAGGCATTCGCCGCCCGGGAATGGCGAATCATTAATCATGGCGACCTTTAATTTGTGTGCGACCAGATCACGTGCACAATCTTCACCACCAGGGCCGCCACCGATGACCACCACGTCATAATCCCAGTCACCGTCAGGAATGGCCGCTGCTCCCGGCCCCATCCAGTCTGACGGTTGCTCAACCAGGGCCTTCAGTGATTGCATGAATTTTGCAGCATCCGCACCGTTCAGGACCCTGTGATCAGCCGTGATGGTAAAGGCACTACCCTTGTCGGTATTCGATGCAATGGCCAGGATCGCTGCCAGACCGGGCGTGGCAATGGCATCAAAATAACTGACGTCAAACATACCCATGTTGGAAATCTGGAAGGTGGCACCGGTAAATTCGGCAGGGTTCAAATGACGGGTACGGGCACGTGCCACCAGATCTTTCCAGTCACTGTTCAGTTCCGACAACTCGCGTGATTCACAACCACGCAAAATCGGAACCACCAGGCCGCCATCATCCGCAGCGACCGCCATACCAATATCAACCTGGCTACGCTCTACCAACTTGTCATCCGGCTGGTAGCACCAGTTTATCTTCGGGTGTTGCAGCATCGCCAGGCCGCAGGCCCTGGCAATCGCTACCGTCACCGACACGCCGGCAGACTTCGCCGCACCCATTAATGATTCAAGATGTACATGCGAGGTGAGACGGAATGTCGGCATGGAGATTGAGGCCGCCATGGCGCGTGAAATCGCCTTTTCCATCGACTTCATCGGTCGCCCGTCACCCGCAACCGCCACTTCAAAGGGCGCCGGCGCACGCTGCACGTCACTTGAAATCACCACACCGCCCGGGCCGGAGCCGCTAATTCGATCAAGATCCACACCCTGCTGTGCGGCCAGCTTGCGCGCCAGTGGTGATGCCTTACTGCCTTGTGGCCGGGATGTCGGCGCCGCAGACGGTGCCAGTGCCGGTTTACCTGCGACCGGGACAGGAGCAGCTGTAGCAGCCGGTGCAGTTGCAGCTGCCGGTTGCGCCGATTGCCCGGCTTCACCCTGCACCACGTCATCCTGCGACTCGACCAGATAGCCAATAGGGTCGGTAACTGCTATTACCGCATCAATCGCGGCGATCGGACCGGAAAGGAAGCCGTCACGAAAAACCTCAACATCCATGACCGCCTTGTCTGTCTCGACAGTGGCGACGATATCGCCGCGCTTGACGGCATCACCAACGTTCTTTTCCCAGCTGACCAGCACACCCTCCGTCATGGTATCGGAGAGCTGCGGCATTTTTATTACATAAGGTTGAGACATTATGCTTCGATCCTTTGTGTGATTCAGACGCCAAACATTTTCCGTACTGCTTCCACGACATCATTTTCATCAGGAAGCGCAGCCTTTTCCATCGCATGGTTATAGGGAATTGGCACGTTCAGCGCAGACACACGCACCGGCGCAGCGTCCAGCTCAAAGAAACACTCTTCATTGATAATCGCCATCACTTCCGCGCCCACACCCACAGCCGGTTCGGCTTCTTCAACGATGACGGCACGGTGCGTCTTGCTGACCGAGTTGCAGATACCCTCGCGATCCAGCGGACTAAGCGCGAACAGGTCGATGACTTCCGCTTCTATGCCATGATGTTTCGATAACAATTCGGCCGCCTTCAGGCACCAGTGCACTGAAATATTATAGCCAAACAGGGTGACGTCCCTGCCCTCGCGGGCGATTTCCGAACCTTCCAGCGGGTGAAAATACTCAGCTTCCGGCACGTCACCGCGCATGTTGTACATGAGCTCGTGTTCATTAATAAACACCGGATCATTACAACGTACAGCAGATTTCAACAAACCGTAGGCCTGCCGCGGATTGGAAGGTGTCACCACACGCAAACCGGCAACGCCCATGAATACCTTCTCCATACGTGCTGAATGCTGTGATCCCAGCTGATGTGCGGTACCGCCCGGTGAACGAATCACGACCGGGGCCTGCAGCTGCCCGCCGGACATATAGCGCACCTTGGCAGCGGTATTGAAGATCTGATCCATGGCAAGCCATGCAAAGTTCACTGACATGATTTCTATAATCGGGCGCACGCCAAGAAAAGAGGCGCCAATGCCAAGGCCGGTATAACCATTTTCAGAAATCGGCGTATCCATAACACGCTGTTCACCGTACTTCTTGTACAGGCCACTGGTAGCCTTGTAGGTACCGCCAACGACACCAATATCCTCACCCATGGCAATGACCATCGGATCATTCGCCATCTCTTCATCATGGGCGCGCATGATCGCTTCCCACATCATGATGTCAGCCATTATCGCACCCCGCCTTTGACCCAGGGGTCATTTTCTGCCAGCACAAAGCGCTCTACTTCGGACACCGGTGGCTCGGGCGACTCGGTCGCAAAGCGAATCACTTCGTCTTCAATCTCGTCAAGGATTGCGGTGTCCATTTCCTTGTATTCCTCAAGGCTCAGAGCACCCGAATCGATGAGTCGGTCACGCAACATGATGACAGGATCGCGATCGCTCCACATACGCTCTTCGGTTTTGGCACGGTAGGCATTGGAGTCCGACATGGAATGGCCACGGTAACGGTAGGTCATCAGTTCCAGAAAATACGGCCCCTTGCCGGCGCGCACGTGTTTAATTGCCTTGTTCGCCGCCTTGAATACCAGATCAAAGTCCTGACCATCTTCCTGGGCTGACGGGATGTTGTAAGCAGCGACGCGTTTATACTGATCAACGACGGCGGTTGAACGATCAATGCGGGTGCCGATACCGTAGAGATTATTTTCACACACATACAGCACCGGCAGATTCCAGATCTTCGCCATGTTCAATGACTCATGGAAGGTACCCTGGTTGTTGGCCGCATCACCCAGAAAACAGATACAGATTTCATCACCGCCCTGCATCTGGATGCCCTTGGCAATCCCGGCAGCCAGCGGGAACGGTCCACCCACCAGCGCATAGCCACCCATAAAACGGTTGGCGACATCAAAAATATGCATGGAACCGCCGCGGCCCTTGCTGACACCGGTCTCCCTGGCGAACAACTCGGCCATGACTCTTTTGGGGTCGGCGCCCGACTTGATGGCGTGGACATGGTCGCGATAACTGGTGATCACGTAGTCATGCCCGGGCCTTGCCGCTTCCAGCACCCCGAAGGCGCAGGCTTCTTCGCCCGGATAGAGATGCAGAAAACCACCGATGCTGCGCTCCACATAGGCTTCATAGCAGCGCTCTTCGAAGCGGCGGGCAAACAACATTTCACGGAGCACGCGTTTTTTATCTGTGTCTTTCATAATCAGTCTTTAAAATATGTATGGAAATCCTGCGGGTCTGCCCGTAACAACGGGGAAGGCACGACACCACGACAGAGCACACCGGTTTCCTGTGTAAAAAAGCGGCCCGCAGGCCTTCATAATAGCCCATCTCCATGAATAGCAAGGAAACAGCAGTACCCGAAACACAGCAAGCGCGATATGATCAGCGTTTTGCGGTAACAGGTCAAGGCAAAAGCATGCACATTCCCTACAAACACTCAGAAAATATCAAGTTAAATCAATATCTAAAGAATCCACAGGCACAGCAGATCGATGCCAGGCAGGTCGCCCTGATTATTGTCCCCGAGAAACCCGACCAGACCGTATGGAAGCAACTGGTATATGGGGATGTGCTGAAACCGCGTTACCAGCAGCTGCAATGCCAACCCGGCGAGCATGCGCGCCTGTCCACAGACCTGCCCAACAAGCGCGGTACCCGAGTACTGCTGCAAGCCATCAATGCCGAGGCCAGTACTTTTGAGCACCTGACCACCGCCCGCGAACTCGCGGCCGCAGCCGGTACACAGAACCCGGCTTCCCTGCTGCTGCAGATTGCCGGCTTCCCCCAGGCAACAGCCGCCAGACTGCTGGAAGCAATGACGGCGGCACTGCTGGCCTCCACCTGCCCGATGCCCAGCTTCAAGTCCGACGCCGACAAACCCGCCGCACTCAGGCAAATCGATATTTACGGTCTGCAAGAGGCGGTCGATCTGGCGCCGCTGCAGGCCGAGGCTGCAGGTAATCACCTTGCACGCTGGCTCGCTGCCCTGC
>JAQBDO010000444.1:0-10335 GCA_032124375.1 Gammaproteobacteria bacterium | reverse complement strand
GTTGCTGAAGAACCGGCCAGGGTCCTTCCCGCTAGAGGTCGTCGACGTTCGCGAATCCGGGATCCTGGTCTCGAGCGTATCGGCATTCACCCCGGCAGAGATTGCCGCGACCGTCGATGACGGGCCATCGCGCGAGTTCGTCCAAGAAATCGAGAGCCGCCTGGCCCGTTCACCAGTGAAGGACATATTCATCTACGTCAATGGCTACAAGGTGAACTTCGAGAATCCGCTGCTGGTGGCGTCCGAGATGTGGCATTTCCTCGGTTATGAAGGAGCAGCCATTGCGTTCTCCTGGCCATCGACACCGGAGCGACTC
Organism: Gammaproteobacteria bacterium; assembly: GCA_032124375.1. GTDB lineage: Bacteria > Pseudomonadota > Gammaproteobacteria > UBA9214 > UBA9214 > UBA9214. Next base: position 10,019 of record JAQBDO010000444.1, on the reverse strand, counting down.
GCCTACATGAAGGACATAGAGACTGCACGCGTATCGGCCTGGGGCCTGCGCAAGTTCCTCGAGTTCCTCGCCAGCGAGACCTCCGCCAAGCGCATCCACATCGTCGGCTACAGCGCCGGCACCCGCGTGGTGCTGACGACTCTTTATGAAATGGCGTTGATCCACCAGCACGAAAGCCAGTCGGAAGTCAGCAACACGACCCGGCTCGGTAACGTCATCCTGGTCGGTTCGGACGTCGATACCGGCACCTTCGCCAGCTACATCATCGACGGCCTGCTGCGCGTGCAGGACCGGTTGACACTCTACACATCGCCGAGCGACCAGGCCCTGCACCTGTCGCAGAAGATTTTCGCACACCGGCGCCTTGGCCAGATCCTGCCCGGCACGCTGGACGAGCGGATGCGCCAGTTCGCCGATTCCTCGTCGCGTCTCGCCCTGATTGACGTGGCCGACGCGGACAACTTCGACGACGGCAATGGCCATGCCTATTTCCGCAAGAGCCCCTGGGTCAGCAGCGACATACTGATGTCGCTGCGCTACGGACTCGCTCCGGCTGAGCGCGGCCTGGAACAGCGCGATGATTCGCCGGTCTGGCGCTTCCCGGACGACTACCTCGCACGCTTCGAAACTGCGCTTGCAGCGGCCAATACAGCGCGGCGCGCGGCCAGTGGACAGGACGTGCAGCCTGCGGACACATTACACTAGCTTGCGAAGCGTGTTTGCCGCGCCATTGAGAACAATCGATTTGACAAAGCACGACAAAGAGCAGCCGCAAATGCAAGCGGCGCATCACCCGCGGCAAGGCAACCATCGGCCACCGGTCTGGCTCCTGCTGCTGTTGCTAGTCCCGCTACTCGCCAGTGCCGGACAACCACTGCGTGTCGCGGTCATCTCTGATCTGAACGGCGACTACGGCACCACCCGTTACGAGGCAACAGTCGACGGAGCGATATCCCGCATAATCGTGCTGCAACCGGACCTGGTGATCAGCACCGGCGACATGGTGGCCGGCCAGCGCAGGCCGCATCTCAGCCGAACCGGGGTGGAACAGATGTGGAAGGCCTTTCACACGCATGTCAGCGAGCCGCTGCAGGCCGCCGGCATCCCCCTGGTTGTCACCCCCGGCAACCATGACGCCTCGGCCTATGACGGTTTTGATCTGGAACGCACGATCTTTGGTGAACAGTGGCTGCCCCGCCGCCCCGTGGTACGGTTCATCGACGATACCGGTTACCCTTTCCACTATGCCTTCAGCCTTGGTGACATCCTGTTCATTTCGCTCGACGCGACAACCATCGGTCGCCTCCCCGAAGCCGAGATGACATGGCTGCGCCAGCTGCTCGCCACACACGGACCGGACTACCAGCGGCGTGTTGTCTTCAGTCACCTGCCGCTGTGGCCCTTTGCACGGGGTCGCGAACGCGAGTTCATCGGCGACCCCGTGCTGCAAGCACTGCTGGAGAAAGCCGCTGTCGAGCTGTATCTCAGCGGCCATCACCACGCTTTCTATCCCGGCGTCAGTGGCGGGATCACTTTTGTGGGCCAGGCCTGTCTCGGCGCCGGTCCGCGTCGGCTGATCGGTACTGAGAACCGCTCCGCCAGGAGCTTTACCTTACTCGAGGTCCCTGCAGAGGTCATACAGGTCACCGCTTATGAGGCACCTCAGTTCCAGAGTCCGGTTGACTGGTCCTCGCTGCCGGAACGCATCCACTCTCCCGCCGCCGAGTTGCTGCGCGCGGACCTCGCGCAGGGAGTGGACATCAGGCCCGGCACAAACGCCACACGCCCGCTGAACCATTGAACGGGAATTGCATGTGCTTGCCTGAAATCATCCCTGCTCATGCCATACCTTGCCGAAGGACGCTGACCCTGCCCTCACTGGCGATGAATTCGCTACTATAGGCGGCTGCCGGATCGAACAGGATTGCCAGCTCTGACCCAATGACATGCACATCAAGACCACATTCGCCGCGCTCGGCCGCTTGAGCCTTTCCGTCCGGATCATTACCGGCCTGGCACTAGGTATATTCACCGGACTGTTCTTCGGAGAACCTGCCGCGTCCCTGCAACCCGTCGCCGATATCTATATCCGGCTGATGCAGATGACGGTACTGCCCTACCTGGTGATGTCACTGATCATCGGCTTCGGGCAGCTCGAGGCGGACCAGGCAAGGCGCCTTGCATTGCGCGGCGGAGTGCTGCTCCTGCTGATCTGGGTACTGTCGTTTGCGGTGATCGCAGCAATGCCGGCCGCGTTCCCTGTTATGCAGAGTGCCTCGTTCTTCAGCAATGCCCTCATCGAACCCAGGCAACCCTTCTCGATCGCGGACCTCTACTTCACTGCCAATCCGTTCCATTCACTGTCCAACGCAGTGATACCCGCGGTCGTCCTGTTCAGTTCGATGATTGGTATTGGCCTGATCGGTCTCAAGGACAGGGAACGCGTATTGGGGACCCTGCGCGTATTGAACGCCTCGATCATCCGCATCACCCATTTCATCATCAGTCTGACACCCATCGGAGTCTTCGCCATCGGGGCAGTAACCGCTGGCACGATGACACCCGAAACCTTCGCGAGGCTGGAGGTCTATTTCATCACCTTTGGCGCTGCATCGCTGCTGCTCGCCTTCCTCGTGCTGCCGCTGCTGGTAACCGCGCTGACACCCTTCAGATACCGCGAGGTCATCGCGGTTGGCAGGGAGGCCCTGCTCACGGCATTCGTCACCAATAACGCGTTCATTGTGTTGCCGATCCTGGTGGATCGCACTCGGGTACTGCTGCGGCGGCACAGGCTGCTCACTGCGGAAAGCGAGTCTGCCGCCGAACTCCTGGTGCCCATCCTGTTCAACTTTCCCAACGCCGGGCGGCTGCTGACCCTGCTGTTCGTTCCGTTCGCCGCTTGGCTTGCCGGCAACACGCTGTCCGCTTCCGACTATGCGAGCCTGTTCGCGGTGGGTGTGCCGAGCTATTTCGCCAAGGCACAGGTGGCGCTGCCCTTCCTCATGGATTTCTTCGGACTGCCACATGACCTGTTCCAGCTCTACATCCCGACCACCATCATCAGCGGCAAGTTCGATTCCATGGTGACCGCGATGAACCTGCTGGTATTCGCCCTGCTCGGTGCGGGCGCCATGGGCGGTTTCCTGGTGATACAACGCAGGCGGCTGCTGGTCGCCGGCGCCATGATGACAGCCGGTACAGTGATCACCGTCATTGTCATACGACTGGTGCTCGACGCAAGCATCGACACCACCTATCGCAAGGACGAGATGCTGCGGCAGATGCACACGCCCCGCAATATTTCATCCGCCATCATCCACCGAGAGCTCGCCAGTGTGGACATCGAGGATACATCCAGCGATTTGCCGGCACTCGAACGCATTCGGGAGCGCGGCACCCTGCGTGTCGGCTATGACCCGGCCAACCTGCCCTTCAGCTTCTTCAACCTCGATGGCGATCTCGTCGGCTTCGATATCGAACTGGCCAAGAGCCTGGCGGAGTCATTCGGTGTCAAGGCCGAGTTCGTCCCCATCGAATGGCCGGAACTGCCCGTTATGCTCGCCAAAGGCATCATCGACGTGATGCCAGGCACCTGGTACCGGCCGTTCTGGTTTCCTTCCCTGCGCCTGTCCGCGCCCTACACGACTGGGACCATGGGTCTGGCGGTGCGAGACAATCGCCGCCACGAATTTGCCAGCATTGAGTCGTTACATCGCAGCCATGGCCTCAAGATAGGCGTACCGCTTGATACCCGCCAGGTCATATATAGCATGCGACGCTACTTCGGGGATGCGGACGTAGAGTTCATCACCCTGGAATTCTGGCAGACCTTTTTCGAGGGCCAGCACCCGGAGCTGGATGCGTTCCTGGTACCTGCAGAAAATGGCTCCGCCTGGTCGCTGCTGCACCCTGAGTATACCGTCGTCGTGCCGCAGCCGGATCCGGTGAAAGTACCCTCGGCCTTCGGCCTGGCCCTGAACGCCGGAGAACTGGTGGATGCCGTCAACGAATGGGTGGTATTTGCCGCCAACGAGGGCATGATCCAGCGAGCCTATGACTACTGGATTCTCGGTCAGGGTGCCGGGGAAAAGCGCCCGCGCTGGTCAATTCTCCGGGATGTGCTCGGCTGGGTCGAATAGCCACGGCCGGTAAGTCTCTTCAGATACTCGTCTCACCATGCAGGACAACATTCAGCGGAGTGAAAATCCGCCTGGAGGGAACTGGCCCGTAACAACCCGGCGCTTCACCGCCAGCGGCAATCCCTATCCAGTACGGTCATGCTTCTCTATATTATGGTGGTGTTTCAAGCAGCCAGCACGGCGTCGTAAATGCCTGCGACTCCTCCTTGCTGCCTGTCGGATAGAACGAGTGAATACTGTCATTGGCATAGTATTTCCAGAACTGCGTCTTAAGTGACTTGTCCAGTATCCTGAATGCACTCTGCCTTTGCTGTTCCTCGAGAAATGCCCGGTAGGCATCCAGCGGCTCCGGCCCTCCTTGCTGGAAAATGATGCGACCACCGTACTGCCGGTAGAGTGCACGGTTGATTTTCCACTGCCGAATGAAGGCAGACGCAACCTGCTCCCTCGCCTCACGGTCTTCCCTGGAATCACTGGCCACTCAGGCCGGCGCTGATGGCAACGCCTTTTATGCTGGATGTTGATGTAGCCGGATCACACACGAGGGTAAACGAACAATCCAGCCGGCTAAGTCCGCTACTCGCGTGGATCATTTCATCCACCGTAGACAGCCGCCTCGGGCACCACGTAGAACTCCCGGTTATCGATGCCGATGTACCACTCATCGCCCTGCTTGCCCCAGGTCAACTCGCCGCCACCGGAGGTTGTCACATCACCGTCAGCGAATTCCAGCACGCGCTCCGAGCCATCAGGCGCGGTAACATGGATCGTGCCTGAACCGGAGCCAGGGGTGCCGCGCCGGATGCCTGCCGGGCAGGATTCGTTATGTGACGGGGCGTCGATCGAGCAAGTCAGCATGATCGTGGCGTCGTACTCCGCGGTCGTGTAGGGCGCCGTCAGATTGTCCTCACCCCCGGCTGCCTGCTCCAGCGATGAGGCATCCCAGTAAACATAGACCGACTCGGCAGACATCCTGAAGATCAGACCCGCGTTACCGAGACCGCTCTGCCGGTAGACTGCCTTGCCTGACTGGTCGACAAAGTTGCCCGCGACATCGCCGGTCGGGACCAGCTCGTACGAAACGCCATCGCTGCGGTCGATATACACGTTCCCCTGATATTGCGAGAAGGTACACGCAATCGAGGCGGATGCATGGTCGGAACCCGCGGGGTAGATATCGCAGCGTGCCCGGGTGGAATCCGCGAGTGCGAACTGCGTTGTGATCAGCAGTGTCAATGCCGGCAGAATCCGGCCGTACAAACGTTTTCTCATGGCTGTTTTCCTCCTTCACCGAGAGAAAGACTCAACAGGGTTGAGGGCTCAACTTGCACTGTACACGTTCCGGTACACTTCACCTGGTTACACATCGTCTCGTTCAGTTGAGATAGTAGCAGCTGTCCTTTAAACGACCCTGGCTGTCGAAATGACAGGTATAGGTGGCATGTTGCGGATGTTCCCTGTCGTAAATCACCCTGGCATCCCCAACCATGTCGAGCCCATCAATCCTGGAATCTTTAAGCGCCACCTGAGCCGTATAGTCGTGCTCGTCGCGGATACGGTACTGGAGCATCTGGTGGCATCAGTCCTCCAGCACCGACTTGCTGAGAGAAACGGTTGACCCCTTGTCGGGTTCATCGTTAGCCCCGTCCTGGGAAACAGCAATGGCAGCGAGGATGGCCAGCCCCGCCCCAACGGCAACAACCGCACCCATGTTGGTATCATCATCATCGTCATTGTGGCGTTTGTGCGGGCCGTTGTAGGCATAGGACTTGACGTTGCCATTCTTGATCTTGCAGTTGAAATTGTACTCGTGATCGTCATATCTCACCTTGCCATGGACCGTGAAATTATGGTTGCCCTCGCGCTCACTCGAAACGCGACGAATATTACTGACACCGTACACATCCTCGATCTTTGACTCGCACAACCGTATGGCCCTGTCTTCTTCCGACGCCATGGCGGTCAGCGGCAACAGGAAACCAAGGATAACGACTGCAACCAGTTCGAGGTTCAACGTCTCCTCCTTGTGGTTATCAATGTTCACTCAGGGTTATTCTGACTGGACAGCTGCTGACGAGTTTTCGTCGGATATCTGCTTAGGCACGTCCATTGCCCGGTGTCCGCCAAACAAGATGCCTGCCAGCAGCATGATCTTGAACGCCTGCCAGAAAGACAGCTCTTTGAAATCAAAGACCTCCGGCATAGTGGTATTCCACAGCCAGCGGAAAACCACCACCAGAATGGCGACGAGCACCGCCGCGATAGCGATACCCACGACTGCCCCGATGATGTTTTCGTTCATTGTCTGATCCTCCTGAAAAGTGATGTCGCAAATACCCAGCCAGCTTGAGCTGCACAATTATATTATTATTCCTGTATAAGTATTGCAACAGTATTTATTTTGCGTATGATTTCAGCAAAGAAGAGATTCGCGACCTGCTGCAGATGAATCGTAGGCAGCCGCATACTGGGAGTATCGATGTTATTCCCACGAAAAACCCGCAGCTGGCAGAGACACATATTGCGGCCACAAACCCCTGCAGTGATTGAGCCTGTGCAGGTCGCTGGGATCAATCCGCTCGAAGATGTACGTGAAATCACGGACATGAAAAGGTTGCCAAAATCGCTTTATGGTTACCTGATCTGCCGGAATTTACGCTGGTTTCCTGATTCCGATTTCAGCAGGCAGATCTGCATGGGGCATGTGACTTTGAACCCGCAAACTTGCGAACAACAACCACTTCCAGAGTAACGAATCAATGACTTTTCATGGCGCAAACAAAAACCGGGTAAATACTGCCGAACCACCCCGCCCAGGCCGTAGATCTGGTGGCAAAAATGATCATGGGATGTTTCCGAGGCCCGGGAGACGCCTGGCAAACGGATGGCTGCGGCTGCTGGCTGTATTGCTGCTGTCAGGCAGCGGAAGCCTGACAACAGCGGCGACATTCAGCGGCAGCACCGTCACACATCGCTCACCGCACAGCATCCAGGAGCAGTGCATCATGCTGAACCGGATCCCGGGTGGTACCTACAGCGATGCTGACAGTGAACTCGAGCAGGCGTTTTGCGCCATCGACTTCTACACGGGCGACCATGCCCTGTGCCCCAAGGTTTTCAGCACCAGTCCCGGCACACTGATCTACGATCTCGCGCGCGGTCAGTATGCCGGGGCAACAAAAGTATTCGAGGCCGAGCAATGTGCAACCAGCAGCCCGGTCAAGCACGGCGCCCCGGGTGAACCGGTCTCGTACAAGATGACCATGAACGACGCGCATACCAGCGCCACTTTTTCCACCGCCGCCCTGCTCTACTATCACTTTTCACGGTATTTCAACACCGATGTCTATGTGCCAGTCAGTGTCTATCGTTCAATGGACCGGGTGGAGCATCTCGCGCGCGTGACACGCCGGGGACTTGAACTATCCGCGCAACGCAGGGGAGGCACCATGAACCATGCCGGCTGGAAAGTCCTGCAGCAGTCAGAAAACAACCCGTCATCCTACCGCGCGACCGATGAACTCTTCACGCCGGACAGGAAGCAGGTCTACGGTGTATTGCTGCAGCCACATGGCGACCGCTATGGCCCCGAGATCAACGGTACGCGCAAGTCGGGATGGGGCGATGGCCAAAACCGGGATTTCCAGGAAACGGCCGCATTCATGGCACTGCGCTCCACCCTGCCGCTGGCGGAGGCCATCGATGCCGGGATCCAGGAGGCTGCCGCCGACACCACCCTGCGCCAGGCCATGCGCAACGGCGTAGCACCGGAACAAATGGTGTTCTGGATGAAGGAACTCACCGAGATCACTCTGCTGGACTACCTCTTCAGCCAGCAGGACCGCGTCGGCAACATCGATTACCTCACCTACTGGTACTGGGTCGATGACGACACGGTCAAGCACATGTCCGCCAGCGGGACGCACCTTCCGGCTGAACTCGCCACGCATCACGCAGTACGCATTCGGCGCACCCAGCTGAACGACAACGATGCCGGAGGCCGGGTGCCGTACGCCAACTACACGAAGAAGACCGGGATGCTCGAGAAGATCCGCCACTACAATGCGGATACCTACCGGCGCCTGCAGCGGCTGGCGGCGGACTTCGATTCCCGTGGAGAACTCCATGACTATGTCCGCGACAGCTTTGGACTGAGCAGTCCCCAGTTCGAGCAGGTACTGAAAAACACCCGCCTGGCGGCCGGCATCCTGCGTGAAAGCTGCCGCGCAGGCAAACTCCGCTTCGACCTCGATCCCGCTGCATTCCTGCTCACCGGCAAGGTTGAGGGACAGCAACTCGACTGTGACCAACCCTGACCATGGTGCGGGACCAGTGATGCACCATTGACCTGGAGCACGAGGCATGACCATGAACTTTCATAATCGGGATAGGGGCGGCCAGAAAACCTGACCGGCCCACCGGGTCATCGGTGGCAGTTGCCTGCCACCGATTCCCACAGAACGTAGCGTGCGGATTTCCCGCACTACGCTCTTCAAGCAGAGCTTCACAGCACAGCAAATGACTGGAACTCAACATAATTCAATTTCAGTCTTGGACGCTGTAACGGAAAACGCTCCTTGATCTCGTGGAATATTTCCCACGTCACACTGCCTTCTCGACTGCGGCTATTCAACATCTTTCGCCAATAACGCTCGACGAACCGGTGCACCTTTTGAAGGGCCCTGAAATTCCCGGCAATGCCATAATAGCCATAGTGGCCTCGCAACACTCGGTTCAAGTTAACCGCCTGCACTCTCACCGGTAGATGGCGAATCCGTCTCATCAGATCACTCAAGTTGGACATGCTGCGTTGAAGCCGAGACTTCTCCGTGCGAAAGCCAACCTTGAAATTGCCTTTTTGGTTACGCGTGCAATACAGAGTGAATCCCAGAAAGTAAATCGTCTCCGGGCGCTTTCTACCCCGCTTGCAAGCGTGCCTAGCGGCAAATCGACCAAATTCAACAAGTTTCGTCTTTGTTGGTTCGAGTACCAGACTGAACTTCTCCAACCGTCTTCGCAGGACATTCTGGAATCGTATGGCATCCTCACGATATTGGAAACACACCACAAAGTCATCGATGTAGCGCACCAAATACGCCTCACCCCGTAGTCGGGGCTTGACGACCCGCTCGAACCAAAGATCGAGCACATAGTGCAGATACAGGTTGCTCAGCAATACGCTGATCGAACCCCCTTGCGGTGTTCCTTCCTCGTTCGGATGAATCTCGTCCTCTTCCAGTATTCCCGCTTTGAGCCATCGCCGTATCAGGCTGATCATTCGCGGATCTCCGACTCGATGCTCCACAAAGCGCAGCAGCCATCCATGATCAAGACTGCCGAAGAAATTCTTTAAATCAGCCTCCAGCACCCAACCCACCTTCTTACCGGCGATCACCTCATTGAGGGTCGATAGCGCATTGTGGGCACCACACCCCGGGCGTCCACCAAATGAGCAAGGTAGAAAATCCTGCTCGTAAATGGCAGACAATACCTCCGACGTACTGCGCTGGAGTGCCCGGTCACCGACACAGGGCACGCCCAGAGGGCGCTTCTCCTGCTTACCGGGCTTCGGGATATAGACCCGCCGAATTGGCGGTGCCTTGTATCCCTGCTGGTGGACCGACTGCAACATCGGCTCAATCCACTGATCAAAGTCTCTCTTCGCCTCCGCCACCGTGACACCATCGCACCCCGGCGCCGAGCGGTTGGGAACCTTCTTCAGATTCTTCTCCACACGATCCCGCGTTATATGATGAGCCAGTGAGGTAAACCGAAGCTCTGGTTCACAACGAGCTTTCGCTGCTATTCGTTCCAGTTCTGTTACCATGACTGGTGATTCCTCTCTTTGCATAGAAGACCGTTTCCTCCCATTGAATGGAG
>JAQBDO010000443.1:0-4376 GCA_032124375.1 Gammaproteobacteria bacterium | reverse complement strand
ATGGCCGTCTACCAGCTAAGCGAGGAAATTCGTGATGCCTACGAAGCAGACAAGATCGAAAATGACTAACCGCATTCACTCCCGGGCCAGCGGCCTGCGACTGACTGGCCTGCTGTGCATTGCAATCGGCATTAGCGCCTGCTCCAGCAAGGGTACGCTTATTGAACCGGCTGATGATGCCCCGCTACAACCCAGGGACGTTAGCGATATCCCCAACGCGATCCCCGGACATGAACCGCCGAGTCGCTACGGCAATCCGGCTTCCTATGTCGTTTATGGCACGCGTTACCACACACTTGCTTCCAGCAAGGGCTATAAGGAACGCGGCCTGGCCTCATGGTATGGCACCAAATTTCATGGCAAACGCACGTCCAGTGGTGAACCCTACGACCTGTATGGCATGACAGCCGCCCACAAGACCCTGCCATTACCCACCTATGTCGAGGTCACCAATCTGGACAATGGCCGTTCTGTCATTGTAAAGGTCAATGACCGCGGCCCCTTCCATGATGAGCGTTTGATTGACCTGTCCTATAGCGCCGCCGTCAAACTCGGCATCGTTGGACATGGCACCGGCAAGGTCGAGGTGCGCGCCATCGATACGGAATCGTCTTTACTCGCGCCGGATAGTTCGCCACTTGCCACCCCCGTTGCTGCACCGGTCATGCCACAACAGACCGGCGACCCTGACGCTGCGGTTTATTATCTGCAGGTGGGCGCCTTTTCAAGCCGGGAAAATGCCACAGGGCTGCAACAGAAAATCCAGTCACAAAATATGGGGGCCAGCAGAATTATCGAAGGCCCGGGCGATAGCGGTACCCTTTACAAGGTACAGGTAGGACCGTTATCCAGTTACGCCGAAGCAGACCGGGTAACACAGGCACTTAAGTCACTGGGCATCGACAAAAGTCATATGATCAGTCCGTAGACCTGGTGCTCTGTCAACCTGATATTACCGCAGGCTGAACTACATCCAGCAGGGCACCCAATTTATTTAATAGCCACGGAAGCACGTGGAATGACACGGAAAAAAGTATTTTATGGTATTTATTCTTGCGTGTTTTTCCGTGTACCTCCGTGACAACCATATCCGTCTTTATCAGATTGAGGCGGTACCAGCGCGGCGTTGCAAATCAGCCGCCAGATACGGACAATGCACACAGCTTGCAAGCTGCCAGACCCAACAGGATAAATATGCGTAATATATTGATCTATTTAACATTTATTGTATCTCACCTGTTCGCGGCAAGCACCCTCGCCGCACCGCTGCCGATCCCGAAAGCACCGTCAACCGGCGCCAAGTCATTCATCATTCAGGACTTTGAAAGCGGCCGGGTGCTCGCCGAAAAGGACTCAGACCAGCCGATAGAACCCGCCAGCATCACCAAGCTGATGACGGCCTATGTCGTTTTCAATGAACTGCAAGCAGGCAATATTGCGTTAAACGATGTGGTTACCATCAGTGAGAAGGCCTGGCGTACGCCCGGCTCACGCATGTTCGTCGAGGTCAACAAGCAGGTCTCGGTCGAGGATCTGCTGCAGGGCATGATCGTGCAGTCAGGAAATGATGCAACCATGGCGCTGGCTGAACATATTGCCGGCAGTGAAGAAACCTTTGCCGCACTGATGAACAGACATGCAGAAGAGATCGGCATGACCGGCAGTCACTTCATCAATACGACTGGCCTGCCGGATGAAAATCACTACATGACCGCGAAAGATATCGCGCTACTTGCCACACGGCTTATCGAAAAGTACCCGGAGTACTACCACTGGTATTCACAGAAACAGTTCACTTTTAACGACATCACCCAGTACAACCGTAACAAACTGCTATGGCGGGATGAGGGCGTCGATGGCCTGAAAACGGGTTTCACTGACTCAGCCGGTTATTGCCTGGTGACCTCGGCAAAGAAAGACGGCATGCGGCTGATCACAGTGGTACTCGGTACCGAGAGCGCCAATGCCCGGGTTGATGCCAGCCAGGCACTGCTAAATTATGGTTTCCGATTCTTCGAAACCCATAAACTCTATGATGCCGGCACCCAGCTCACCACCTCACGCATATGGAAAGGCAGCACTGACACTGTCCCTCTGGGCCTTGACAAGGCCCTGTATGTCACCATTCCGCGCGGCCAGTACAAGTCACTGGACGCTTCCATGAGTATCGACGAACGCATTACCGCACCGGTTAATGAAGGACAGCCACTCGGTGCAGTACTGGTCAAACTGGGCGACGAGGTGGTTGCCGACAAACCGCTGGTGAGCCTGGAAAAGATCGGTGAAGGGTCATTCTGGCAGCGCATTTCCGATGAAGCCCTGCTCTATTTCGAATAAAACAGGTCACCTGTCATGATAACCGCCTACCTGAATGGCACGTTCCTCCCGCTGGAAGACGCCTCTGTCCCGGTAATGGACCGTGGCTTTCTGTTTGGCGATGGTGTCTATGAAGTTATTCCCGTATACGGCGGCAAACTGTTCCGGCTTGCGCATCATCTGCAGCGCTTGAGAAACAGCCTGCAAGCCATTCGCATCGATAATCCGCTGACCGACAGTGGCTGGGAGACCATGCTCACCGAACTGGTAAGCCGCAATGTAACACCTGACCAGGCTGTCTACCTGCAAGTGACACGCGGCGTGGCTGCAAAACGTGATCACGCTTTTCCCGCAGACATCCGGCCCACACTGTTTGCGATGAGCACACCGATGGCCACCTCTGCTGATATTGACAGCATCGCTGGAGCCACCGCCATTACCTTGCCGGATATTCGCTGGAAACTCTGCAATATCAAGGCAATCACCTTGCTGCCCAATGTCATGTTGCGCCAGCAGGCGCTTGATACCGGCGCAGTGGAAGCTATTTTAATAAAAGACGGTTATGCCATCGAAGGTGCCGCCAGTAATATCTTCATCGTAAAAAACGGCCTGTTAATCACACCACCCAACGGCCCTGCCCTGCTCCCGGGCATCACTCGTGATCTCATTATCGAGCTCGCTGCCAGGCACGCCATTCCATTTCGTGAGGCAGATATCACAGAGGCAGAGCTGTTCGCTGCTGATGAAATCTGGTTAACCAGCTCCACACGGGAGATGTCACCTGTCACCCTGCTGGATGACACTATCATCAGCGCCGGCAAACCCGGCCCACTCTGGAAACACATGATCAGTCTCTACCAGGATTACAAGGCCGCACTTCGTAGCGGTAATGCCGACTAGTGCGATAATAAAGTCTGCTGAACCAAACCATGCCGGTGACAGAATTTATTTAATAGTCATGGAAGCACACGAAATTTCGCGGAAAAAAGTATTTTAAGAAATTTATGCTTGCATGTTTTTCCGGGTGCTTTCGTGGCAATCATATCCGTCTTTATCCGATTGAGGCCGTACCAGGACGAAGGCCAAACAGGTTAAAACACCGGCAGCTGCGAGACGCATAATTGCTCTTACAGCCTGATTCAGGAGATCGTAATGTCAGCAATCCTTGATAATCTAAAACGCATATTTCATGACCATTCGGAGAAGGAAAAAAACCGGCCTTTTCTGGAAGCCTCGATGGCTGCCTGCGCCATGGTCTCTGCATCAGAGGGCGAGGTGTCTTTTGCCGACAGGATACGGGTTGACCAGATTATGGAAACCCTGACCCAGCTAAAGTCTTTTGACCCGCACGAGGGTATCGATCTTTTCAATCACTATACGGGCCTTATCCTGGCTTCGCCGCAAGCAGGGAGAGAGACCGCGTTAAGCACCATAAAAAGGGTTAGCTCTGACCCGGAAACCGCAGAGCTGCTCATCGACTTGTGTCTGGCTGTCAGTCTGAGCGATGGCATTACCAGCCTGGTTGAACACATAGAAATTGTTTCACTGTGCGGACTGATAGGTGTAGACCCGGATCAAATTGGACTTGATACCAAACAGGTACTGGCGCGTTATATTGCGGGCAATTAGCTTGCCGCTCTGCTTGAGTCACCACCGGAAACCACACCATGACCAAAAAAGTACCGCTTAACTATGATTTTGTGGCCGTCTTCATTGCCCTCTTCGTTGCCTCGTGCGGATACAACATCTACCAGCAATTCCAGTACAAGGATTTATTTGCTGCACATACCGAGCTGACGTGGTCTGCCCAGAATGCAGAAGCCAACCTGGTCTATATCCGCAATCAGCTGGAAGCGTGCAAAAAACAGAACTGATACCGGTGGTAACCCTGAGCCGGCGAATAATCCATTGCCCCCCCCTGCCCGAGTCTCTAAATCCGTCAACAGAAAAGGACTTCGAGAGAACTTCACGCAAAAAAGGGCGAATGGGCTGCCGGCTAGACCAGGGCAGCACCCGACAACGTTTCACCCTGACTATCTACCAGATATACCGCACCTCCA
>JAQBDO010000442.1:0-5449 GCA_032124375.1 Gammaproteobacteria bacterium | reverse complement strand
TAGGGACCTTTCTGGGAGGTCGCATTCATATCGGGCCAAGCAACTATGCCGGTGGGCGGGCTGGCGATCCGCCGGCAAATGCCCTGGCGGCGCGTCTGCGGGAGTTGCCGCTGCGGGTGAAGCGGTTAAAGACCGGGACACCGCCGCGCATCGATGGTCGCAGTATTGACTACCGCCAGTTACAGGAACAGGCGGGTGACCAACCCATGCCGGTAATGTCCTATGTTGGCAGCGTAGCCGAGCATCCCCGCCAGCTAAGCTGTCATATCACGCACACCAACGCCCGTACCCACGAGATTATTCGCGCCGGGCTGGCGGATTCGCCGATGTATAGCGGTGCGATCAAGGGTATCGGGCCGCGCTACTGTCCCTCGATTGAGGACAAGGTGATGCGCTTTGCCGACAAGTCATCGCACCAGATTTTTATCGAACCGGAAGGGCTGGATACCCACGAAGTCTATCCAAATGGTATTTCCACCAGCCTTTCTTTTGCGGTGCAGCAGCAGCTGGTACATTCCATCAGCGGATTTGAGGCCGCCCATATCACCCGTCCGGGTTATGCCATTGAGTATGATTTTTTTGATCCGCGTGACCTGAAGCATTCGCTGGAGACCAAGGTTATCAAGGGGCTGTATTTTGCAGGCCAGATCAATGGCACCACCGGTTATGAAGAGGCGGCGGCACAGGGTCTGCTGGCGGGTCTGAATGCGGCGCGCCAGTCACAGGAAAAGCCGGCGTGGACGCCACGGCGTGATGCCGCCTACATCGGCGTGCTGGTGGATGATCTGGTGACGCAGGGAACCTCGGAACCTTACCGAATGTTTACCAGCCGTGCAGAATACCGGTTGTCATTACGCCAGGACAATGCAGATTTGCGCCTGACGCCAGTGGGCTATGAGCTGGGCCTGGTAGAGGAGCAGCGCTGGCAGGTCTTTACCCGCAGGCGCGATGCCATTGAACAAGAGCAGCAACGGCTGCGATCATTGCTGGTGCGACCAGGCTCAGCGGAGGCGCAGGCACTGGCTGTCTGGCTGGAGAAACCGCTGGCGCGCGAGCAGCTTGCCAGTGATTTGTTGCGCCGCCCCGAGCTGGATTACGCTACGCTGGTAGCTGTTTGCGGACTCGGTCCGGCAGTTGCGGATGCCGGCGTTGCCGAGCAAGTCGAGATCCAGGCAAAGTATTCCGGTTATTTGCAACGCCAGCAGCTGGAGATCCAGCGACAACAGCGTCATCAGGATCAACCTTTGTCGGTTGATTTCGATTACACTGTGGTCCGGGGGCTTTCCAATGAAGTGTGTGAAAAGCTGCAAGCGGTCCGGCCGGAAACAATCGGTCAGGCAGCGCGCATACCAGGCGTCACACCGGCAGCGGTGTCGCTGTTGCTGATACACACGAAACGGCACAAGGCTACACACAAGCGCGCATCATGACATTGCATCAATAACAGGCCATGCATACCGGACTTTATAATCGCAACCGCAAGACACGTAATACCAGTGTTGTAGATCATGGCGCCCTGCTCGATGAAGGGCTCGCCGAACTCGGCCTGGAACAGCGTCTCGGCGATGATCAGTTGCTGATGGCCTATGTCACCGAGCTCATGAACTGGAACCGGGTCTATAATCTGACGTCGGTGCGCAAACCTGCAGATATCGTCACCCGACATGTGCTCGATAGCCTGACCATCCTGCCGTATCTGCGCGGTGACCGGATTCTGGATATCGGCACCGGTGCCGGATTACCGGGTATTCCACTGGCGATTGCCTGTCCCGAGCGGGAGTTTGTGTTGCTCGACAGCAGCAGTAAAAAACTGCGCTTTGTGCGCCAGACGCTTGGCATACTGCAGCTGGATAATGTCACGCTGGAAGATGCCCGTATCGAGGAATACCAGCCTGAACGCCTGTTTGACACCATTACCTGCCGCGCCTTTTCCGACCTGCCTGATTTTTATCGCTATGCCGCACGTTTGTGCGCCGCGGACGGCAGGATGCTTGCCATGAAAGGAGTCTATCCCATGACCGAGATAGAGTGTCTGCAAGACAAGGAAATTATCGATGAGATCGTTGCACTGAAAGTACCGGGACTGGATGCGGAACGGCACCTGGTCATCATGCAGAGCAGGGAAGACCACCAGGTAAGCTGAGCTATGGGAAAAATAATCGCGGTTACCAATCAGAAGGGCGGCGTCGGCAAGACCACTACCAGTGTCAATCTGGCTGCATCCCTGACCGAGACCGGCCGACGCGTGCTGTTGATTGATCTGGATGCGCAGGGCAATGCCACCATGGGCAGTGGTATCGACAAGCATGAGGTCACCAAAACCGGCTACGAGGTGTTGCTGGGACTTGCCGAGATTCGCGATGTCATTGTGTATGCGCCGGACTCCGGCTATGACCTGTTACCGGGCAACGCAGATCTGACTGCGGCAGAGGTGGAACTGCTGGGTAAAGATGATCGCGAGCGTCGCCTGCGATCCGCGCTCAGCTATGTACAAAATGATTACGACCTGATCATCATTGACTGCCCGCCATCGCTCAGCATGCTGACGGTGAATGCACTGGCTGCTGCACACAGCGTACTGATCCCGATTCAGTGCGAGTACTATGCGCTGGAAGGGCTGTCCGCACTGCTCGACACCATAGAGCGGGTACGCGCCAGCATTAACAAGGAACTGGAAATCGAAGGCCTGTTGCGCACCATGTACGATGCGCGCAATAACCTCTCTAATGATGTCTCTGCACAGTTGCAGGAGCATTTCGGCGACAAGCTCTATCGCACTATTATTCCCCGCAATGTACGACTGGCGGAAGCGCCCAGCCATGGTTTGCCGGTGTTGTGCTATGACAAGAACTCGCGCGGCGCGCGGGCCTATCTGGCACTGGCCGGTGAGTATATACGGCGCAACAGCGTCGCGACTGAAGCCGCCCTGGAGTCCGGCGCCGCCTGAACTGCACCCTTTTAATAACTGATTAAATCAAGACGGTAACTGACATGGCAGTGAAAAAACGGGGTTTGGGAAGAGGGCTGGATGCACTGCTGGGATCGGCGTCACGTACTGCACAGCAAGCGGTCGCAGAAGCAGCTCCCGTTACTGCGCCCCCGGAACTGCAGGCCGTGCCGGTTGCCGAAAGTGTGCCGGAAGCACAGGCTGCGGACGGTGTGTTACGCATGTTACCGGTGGATATTATTCAGCGCGGCAAGTATCAGCCGCGCATAGACATGCATCAGGAATCACTGCAGGATCTCGCCGACTCTATCAGTGCGCAGGGCGTGGTACAGCCGATCGTGGTACGCAGTATCGGTGAAGGGCGCTATGAAATTATTGCCGGTGAACGCCGCTGGCGCGCCTCGCAACTGGCCGGTCTGCACGAGATTCCAGCCGTGGTGCGTATAGTGGAAGACCGTGAGGCGATTGCCATTGCGCTGATTGAAAATATTCAGCGCGAAGACCTGAATCCATTGGAAGAGGCGCGTGCACTGGAACGCCTGATCCGGGAATTTGAAATTACCCATGAACAGGCTGCCGAAGCGGTCGGCCGATCCCGGGCGGCAGTCTCCAACCTGCTGCGTCTGCTGGATCTGGAGGACGCGGTGAAGGAGATGGTCGAGCAGGGTAAGCTGGAGATGGGACATGCGCGTGCACTGCTGGCGTTGCGCGGTGGTCAACAAATTGAAGCGGCACGTCAGGTGGTCAACCGGGGGCTGACCGTGCGTGCGACCGAGGGGTTGGTGAAGTCGTTGCAACGGCCACAGCCGGTAAAGCTGGTAGCCGTTAAAAAAGATGCCAATATCCGGCATCTGGAGACCGACCTGTCCGACAAGCTGGGCGCCAGCGTTGCCATCAGGCAGGGCCGTGGTGGCAAGGGAAAACTGGAAATCAGCTACAACAGCCTCGATGAACTCGACGGTATCCTGGAACACATCCAGTAACCGGCAGTGACTGTGGGAGCGCCTTGTAGCCGCGATCACGCCTGCAAGGCGCTCCTGCACAAGAGCACTGTTACAAACTGATCCTACAAAAATCCGTAATATTTTTGCAGGCAATTTCCTATGAACGAACCCTCTGAAACCCCCCGCCTGCGGGAACGAATATACGACCTTTTCCCGACCCTTGAGCGCGGCGAACGCAAGCAACTGGTAGAGCGTATTGCGGTCGGTGCCGATGGCGGCGTCGATTTCGTCGTCATGATGTTGCTGGCTGCGACACTGGCCTCACTCGGTCTGCTGGAGGGCTCGACCGCTGTTGTCATCGGCGCCATGCTGGTTGCACCCTTGATGGGGCCGTTGCTGGCCGCCGGTTTCGCACTTGCGCAGGGAAACCTGCGACTGTTTCGTGATGCGCTGGCGGTGTGCGGTCTGGGCATCGTCATAGGCCTGGGGGCCTCGCTATTTTTCGGGGCGCTGAATCCCGGTTTTGAACCCTCGATGGAAATAGAAGCGCGCGGTGACCCGGATGTGCTGGACCTGATCATTGCACTTGCTTCCGGGATGGTGGCGGCCTATGCCATGGGTCGTCCGAATGTGGCGGGTACGCTGGCGGGTGTGGCCATTGCTGCAGCGTTGCTGCCACCATTGGCCGTTATCGGTATCGGACTGACCAATGACAGCCTGTTCGTGGCGGGCAACGCCGCCATCCTGTTTGCCACCAACCTGGTTGCGATCATCCTGGGTGCTTCCCTGGTCTTCCGGCTGCTAGGCCTGCACAAGTCAGGCAGCAGTCCCTCCGGAGAAGCACCCCGGTGGGTGCGCCGGGCCACGTTGACACTGGCGCTGCTAACAGTCATTTTGTCGATGCCGCTCTTGATCAACGTGCTGGAGAAGAGCCGCAGCGGCCAGATGCGACCGGCGACCTACCCGGTGTCTGCTGAAGTTCGCCGGGCCACGCGTCATTACCTTGAAGACCATCCGTCATTGCGCCTGATCGAAATGGCACGCCAGAGCATTGCACCGGAATCCGGTATTACCCTTGTGCTGTCAACAGCGGTGGGATTGCGGGCGGGTATCAGGGAGGAACTCGCACAGGTAATCAGGAAAGCGCGGGGGGACGAGAATACCATCGTCCGGGTGTTTATTCTGGAAGAAGCGGCCGATGCTGCTCCCGAAGCCCCGTAAATTTTGTAGCGGATTGCAAATGGAACGACGGCATCAGGAGCCTGTCGGGCTTAGCATTAATCTACTGCGCCGATGGGAGAGCGGCCCAAATGTCCCCGATTTATCGTTGCGTAGATCCACTATGCGTCTCAAAATCGTGACCATTTGTTGTCGTTCTCCCATCATGCTCGCACGATCATCCAATTCCGACAGCTCCTGGCGTGGCTTTATACCGCCGGGCTGTTTACAGTTTCGTTTTCTTGATGTTTTTGCCTTCCAGCAACTGACGGTACTCGTCATTATTGCGCAGGATAACTTTACCTGCTTCAATTAGTCGGTCAACGGCCTCATTGGTTAA
>JAQBDO010000441.1:0-6043 GCA_032124375.1 Gammaproteobacteria bacterium | reverse complement strand
AAAGTTAAGGCCGTTGATGTAGTTCATGCCAAGCGTGTCCGACTGTCTTAAACAGGGCGGAATCTTATCATGGCTATTACCAGGTAATCGCTATTTTGGTGTGCTCGCGGGCCACCATTCATGATGTAACCAGGGGTATATGGTGGGAGGCATCCTTTTCAGGCAGGCAATTAGAATGTAATAATGACGAGTCTTGTCGCCATGATGGCGAGGACCTTCTTTAAATCAAGCCTGGGCGTTGGCAATGAGCGTAGATTTTAACGACTGGAAAAGTCGACTGTTCCCTTTTCGCTGCTGGATGGGAGAATTAAGGAAGCCCGGGGTACTGCGCGCTGACCTGATTGCCGGCATCACCGTTGCACTGGTGCTGGTACCGCAGTCCATGGCGTATGCACAGCTCGCAGGCCTGCCACCCTACTACGGTTTGTACGCCTCCTTTCTCCCCGGCATCATTGCCGCGCTGTTTGGTTCCTCCCGCCAGCTGGCAACCGGACCGGTCGCGGTGGTTTCCCTGTTAACCGCCTCGGCGCTGGAACCGATTGCCGGTGCCAACCCGCAGCTCTATATTGCCTACGCCGTCATGCTGGCGTTGATGGTGGGTGTTTTCCAGATAGGACTGGGATTGCTGCGACTGGGTGTGCTGGTGAACTTCCTGTCGCACCCGGTGGTGGTGGGTTTTACCAATGCAGCCGCTATCATCATTGCCACCTCGCAACTGGGCAAGTTGTTCGGGGTGTCGGTAGAGAAAGCCGCACACACTTACGAAACGGTTTTCAATACAATTATTGAATTATTTGGCAGCACCCATCTGGAAACCATGCTGATGGCCATTGCTGCGCTCGGTATCATGATCGCCATGAAGCGCCTGCTTCCGAAAGCGCCCAGCGTGCTGGCCGCTGTTATCGTCACCACGGTGATTTCCTGGTTGATCGGTTTTCAGCAAACGGGCGGGGCGGTTGTTGGCACCATACCGGCAGGGTTGCCGCAGCTGGCTATTCCAACGCTGGATTTCCAGGCCATAGGGCAGTTGCTGAGCGTCACGGTAGCGATTGCCCTGATTGGTTTCATGGAGGCGATATCTATTGCCAAGGCCATGGCGGCAAGTACTCGCCAGCGCCTTGATGCCAATCAGGAACTGGTGGGTCAGGGTCTGGGTAATATCTTTTCCAGTCTGTCGCAGGGTTATGCCGTGTCCGGTTCATTTTCCCGCTCGGCTGTCAATTTCAGTGTCGGTGCAAAGACCGGTTTTTCGGCGGTGGTGACCGGTGTGGTCGTCGGTATCACGCTGCTATGGTTGACGCCGCTGTTGTATCATCTGCCACAGGCCACGCTGGCTGCGGTCATCATCATGGCTGTGGTCAACCTGGTGAAGATTGAACCCGTCAAACATGCGTGGAAGGTGCAGCGCCACGATGCCGCTGTCGCAATCATCACTTTTGTGCTGACAATTATCTGGGCGCCACACCTTGATAAGGGGATCATGGTCGGCGTGCTCCTGTCGCTGATGCTGTTCCTGTATCGTTCCATGGCACCCCGCATTGCCGTGTTGTCACGTGATATGGACGGCACACTGCGTGATGCAGAGGTGCGAAAACTGGAGACCTGTCGCAATATTTCACTGATCCGCTTTGATGGTTCACTGTATTTTGCGAATACCGGTTATTTTGAAGACAAGATACTGGAGCGGGTCGCGCTGAAGCCGGATCTGAAGTTTGTCATCATCGATGCAGAAGGCATCAACGAGATTGACTCAACCGGCGAACAGATGCTCGGGATGCTGGCTGAACGGCTGCATGAGGCAGGTATTGAATTGTTGATCGCGCGCGCCAAGAAGCAGTTGTGGGATACCTTTGAGCGCACCGGTCTGATGGCCAAGCTGGGTAAAGAACATGTATTCGCGCTGCGTACCCATGCGTTTAACTATGCGTGGGACAAGCTGGGTGATAACCATGCCGAGACCTGTCCGTTGCGGGTGCCGCGACCGATTGCAGCAGAAGCCTGAGGTTGTTGTGAGGCAACGATGTCTTGTTAGCCTGCTGATGTTGTTGCCGGGTGTGTCGCTGGCAAGTACCGCAGCCACCGGGCGGCTCGATCTTACCGGGCACTGGGCAGGTGTGTTCGGGCTTGCCGTGTTCGTGCTGGCCTACCTGCTGGTGATGGCCGAGGAATTCACTCACCTGCGCAAGTCCAAGCCGGTCATCATTGCGGCCGGGCTCATCTGGGGAACCATTGCCTGGGTCTATTTGCAGCACGGTTTGCCGCACGCCGCCGAGGTGGCTGTGCGCCACATTCTGCTTGAATACGCCGAGTTGATGCTGTTTCTGCTGGTGGCGATGACCTACATCAACTCAATGGAGGAACGTCGTGTATTCGATGCCTTGCGCGACCGCCTGGTCAGCAGTGGCCTCGGATTTCGCTCGTTGTTCTGGATTACCGGCATACTGGCCTTTTTTATCTCGCCGATTGCAGACAATCTCACTACTGCCCTGTTGATGTGCGCCGTGGTGCTGGCCGTCGGCGGTGACAATAGCCGCTTTGTTACCATTGCCTGCATTAATATCGTGGTAGCCGCCAATGCCGGTGGCGCGTTTTCGCCGTTTGGTGATATTACGACGCTGATGGTCTGGCAAAAGGACGTAGTCGATTTCTGGACATTCTTTGCCCTGTTTCTGCCGTCTGTTGTGAACTATCTGGTGCCGGCAGCGTTGATGCATTTTGCCGTGCCGAATGAAAAGCCCGTTGCCGATGGTGAGACGGTCATCATGATGCGTGGCGCACGCCGTATTATTCTGCTGTTCCTGGCAACCATTACAACGGCCGTGTGTTTTCATAACTTTCTGCATTTGCCGCCGGTGCTGGGTATGCTCACCGGACTGGGTTTTCTGCAGTTTTTTGGCTACTACCTGAAGAAGACAGCGCACCGGGAACTGCAGACTGCAAGCGATGCCGGCGGTGAGGCGGGTGACGTGGTCGCCTTTGATATATTTTCCGCCCCATTGCCCGTGCGGAATGGGACACGTTGCTGTTTTTTTACGGTGTCGTGGCATCCGTCGGCGGCCTGGGGTTCATGGGTTACCTGGCGATGGCCTCCGATCTCATGTATACCCAATGGGGTGCGACTACTGCCAATATATCGGTTGGTGTGCTGTCGGCTATTGTCGATAACATACCCGTTATGTTTGCGGTGCTCACCATGAATCCTGACATGTCCATTGGCCAATGGCTGCTGGTTACCCTGACGGCGGGTGTTGGCGGTTCGTTACTCTCCATCGGTTCAGCGGCCGGTGTGGCGCTGATGGGGCAGGCGCGCGGCAAGTACACCTTCTTTGGGCACCTGCGCTGGACACCGGCGATTGCTGCCGGTTATGTGGCCAGTATCGCGGTGCACTTCTGGGTTAATGAGGCCTATTTTTGATGCGGTGAATTGACAGCGAATACAGTCGCGTTTTCAGATGGTGTTATTCAATACCGCTCAAACAGGATATCCCACACGCCGTGCCCAAGACGCTGACCCCGTAGTTCAAACCGGGTGGTTGGTCGGTAGTCGGGACGTGTTGAGAAGTTGCCGTCACCAGCGCAGTTTCTGAACGCGGTCGATTCCCCCAGCACCGCCAGCATGTGCCCGGCATAATTCTCCCAGTCGGTGGCCATATGCAGGATGCCGCCGGGTTTTATTTTTCTTGCCAGCAGCTCGACAAATTCGGGCTGCACGATGCGCCGTTTATGATGGCGTTTCTTGTGCCAGGGATCGGGAAAGAACAACAGCAGTCGGTCCAGGCTGTTATCGGGCAGGCACTCCCTGAGTACCGGCACGGCATCCTCACGAATCACGCGCACGTTGCCGAGTGCGCGAGATTGCAGTTCATGTAACAGTCGACCCACGCCGGGTCGGTGTACTTCAATACCGATAAAATCGGTCTGCGGCTGTTCTGCAGCCATGGTCAGCAGTGTGTCGCCGTTGCCAAAGCCGATTTCCAGGGTGCGCGGTGCGCTGCGTCCGAACACCGCATCCAGATCCAGCGGCGTGGATGTTTCCAGTCCGTAGCGTGGCCACAATACTTGCAGGGCGTGTTGTTGCCCCCTGGTGAGACGGCCTTCACGGCGCACAAAGGAGCGGATTTTTCTGGCAGGATGGTCGTTGTTGTTCAATGCCGGTATTTTCCTGTAAACGAGGTTAGTTGTTCGATTGTCACCTATTCCGGGTGTTATTGCTGCCAGGACTTCTGCACTCACCTGTACCCGGGGCAGCTCATGCATGGAAAAGTCTCGACCTCAATGGCAAACCTTTTGGAGGCATTTACCGAGCGAGGTGTGAGCGTGCTTGCACTGCAGCTTTGGTTGCTGGCGTGAACGCTTTCTTTCGCGGTTTTAAAGAGGCTGGAATTACCCTTCCGTAGCCGCAGCGCGATGGGCATTTGCGGCAGATCCTCGCGCCAGAGTAACTGCAGAGCCGGGCTCTTGCGAGAGTATCTGTTTCTGCAGGGCGCAGCTCGTACGCGAGCATTGGCGAATCAGCAGCAGCGCGGACAAGGTCCGCTCCTGCAGGTGACCTGATCTACTTCCCGGTTTCTAGAAAAACGTACCGTCTACCGGCGACGAGGCACTGGCAAAGCGCTTGCGCGGTATGCGTCCTGCCCTGAACGCTTCACGACCGGCCTCGATGGCTTTCTTCATGGCCGAGGCCATCAGCACCGGGTCCCGTGCGCCGGCAATGGCAGTATTCATCAACACCCCGTCACAACCCAGTTCCATGGCAATGGCGGCATCCGAAGCCGTGCCAACACCGGCATCGACCAGAATCGGTACCGAGGCGTTTTCAACAATGGTCCGGATGTTGTGTGGATTGCGAATGCCCAGCCCGGAACCGATCGGTGCAGCCAGCGGCATGACCGCGACACAACCCATGTCTTCAAAACGTTTCGCAATGATGGGGTCGTCATTGGTGTACACCATAATCTTGAAACCGTCCCTGACCAGTATCTCGGTGGCCTCGATGGTTTGTATGATGTCCGGGAACAGCGTCTGCTCATCACCCAGCACTTCCAGTTTTACCAGATCGTGGCCATCCAGCAGTTCGCGCGCCAGCCGACAGGTGCGCACTGCGTCGCTGGCGGTATAGCAGCCGGCGGTATTGGGCAGCAGTGTGTACTTGTCCGGCGAGATGACTTCCAGCAGGCTGGGTTCATTCGGGTTCTGTCCAATGTTGGTCCGGCGTATGGCGACTGTTACGATCTCTGCACCGCTGGCCTCGGTGGCGGCACGTGTCTCATTCAGATCCTTGTATTTACCGGTGCCCACCAGCAGGCGGGATTTGTATTCGACACCGGCGATGATCAACGGGTCGGTGGTGGTGTGAAGCTGTGATGGTATGACGCTAGACATAGACGGTTAACTCTTTAATACTGGGTGACAGGGGTTTGTTGTAAAGCGGGTTGGTAATGACCGCTGGCGGTCAACCACCACCGATGGCGTGTACAATTTCAATGCGGTCGCCGGGATTGATGATGTGGCTGTCAAAGCTGCTGCGTGACACGATTTCCTCGTTGATCTCCAGTGCCAGGCGTTTGTCAGCCAGACCCAGCGAGCGCAGCAGTTCAGCGGCGCTGAGTTTCTCCGGGTATTCGCTGTTGCTACCGTTAAGGATGATATTCATGGCGTTTCACAGGTGCACAAGTTTGCAAACGTGGCTATTCTACCGCAACCGCCCGATTTTTGGTTATTACCATGGGAAATATGAGCTTATGACGTCTGTGACAGAAGATATTATCTCCACAGAGATTGCCGGGACACTGGATGGCCTGATGGCACAGCGTATCAGGCGCACGCCGGATAACGTTGCCTATCGTCACTTTGATAACGACAGCAAGGCCTGGTGTGACACCCGTTGGGGTGAAGTCGGCAAGCAAATAGCCCGCTGGCGGTCGGCACTGGCGGCGGAAAATCTGTTGCCGGGTGAGCGCGTGGCCGTGCATCTGCGTAACAGCAAGGAGTGGGTGTACTTTGACCAGGCGGCGCTGGCTTGCGGTTTGGTGATTGTGCCGCT
>JAQBDO010000440.1:0-5029 GCA_032124375.1 Gammaproteobacteria bacterium | reverse complement strand
GGTACATGTGTGGATTAGGCCAAGTGGAGCAAGCAGCGCCACTTAACAAGCCCGCCTTTATACCATACACTCACGGGCACAGCAATCTGACAGCCGGCATCAGGCACTCACCAGACCAGATATAACCTTATATACTTCAGGACATTAAATGCCAGTTTCAATCAAAACCCCGGAAGAAATCGAAAAAATGCGTATTGCTGGGCGTCTCGGTGGCGAGGTGCTGCAAATGATCCGGCCCCACATTCAGGCAGGCATCACCACCAGTGAACTGGACCGCATTTGCCATGATTACATTGTCAACGAACAACGGGCAATTCCTGCCCCGCTCAATTACCGCGGCTTTCCCAAGTCTATCTGCACCTCGGTCAACCACGTGGTCTGTCATGGCATACCCGGCGACAAGGTGCTCAAAAATGGCGACGCCATCAATATAGATATCACCGTCATCAAGGACGGTTACCACGGTGACACCAGCAAGATGTTTTTTGTCGGCACGCCCGGCGTCGCTGCTGAAAGACTGGCGCGCATCAGTCACGAATGCATGAAAATCGGTATCGCCATGGTCAGGCCCGGCGCCCGTCTTGGCGACATCGGCCACGCTATACAAAATCATGCCGAAGCACATCACTGCTCAATCGTCCGTGAGTATTGCGGACACGGCATTGGCCGGGAGTTCCATGAGGACCCGCAGGTATTGCACTACGGCAAACCCGGCACCGGCATGCAACTGGAAGCCGGCATGACCTTTACCATCGAGCCGATGGTAAACGCGGGCAAACGTCACACCAAATTGCTGCCGGATGGCTGGACCGTGGTCACCAAGGACCACAGCCTTTCAACACAATGGGAACATACCATCCTGGTGACTGATGACGGCCATGAAGTACTGACCTGCCTGCCCGGTGATGAAATCTAGCCCGCCGACCGCATCAGCATGACAAACCCCGGACCGGTTGCAGTGACCACTGCAACGATTGAACGCTGGTTTCAGCTGGACATGCTGGATGCTGCACTCGCCAGTGAGAAAAATCCTCTCGCCGCTTTCAAGAAGTGCCTGAATCAGGGCCGGCAAGTATTAAAAAAACAATTCGAGGATGGCATCGGTGCGCCCGCCCTGATCCGCGGACGCTCCTGGCAAGTCGACCAGGTGCTGGAACGCGCATGGTCCCGCTTCATGGGAGCGGCAGCGGAACAACTGGCGCTGGTCGCCGTTGGCGGTTATGGACGCAGCGAACTGATGCCTGGTTCCGACGTGGACTTGCTGATTCTGTTGCCGGATGACGAAAACAATCAGTACGACCCGCAGATTACCCAGTTACTGACGTTCCTCTGGGACATCGGCCTTGAGGTCGGCCACAGCGTACGCACAATCGAGGACTGCATCGAACAGTCACTGGCGGATGTCACCGTGGTCACCAACATCATGGAAGCACGCCTGCTGGCGGGCGCAGAAAGCCTGTTCCAGCGTATGCAGACATCGACAGCACCCGCCAGCATCTGGGATAGCAAAACATTTTTTGAAGTAAAGAGCGCAGAACAGCGCCGCCGCCACAGAAAGTACCACAACACTGCCTACAACCTGGAACCCAATATCAAGGAAGGCCCGGGGGGACTACGCGACATCCAGATGATCGCATGGGTCGCAAACAGATACTTTGGAACGGCCTCACTTGAACAACTGGTTGAGCGTGATTTTTTAACCCGCAAGGAGTACGACACTCTGGTCAGCGGTCGCGACCTGCTGTGGAATATCCGTTTTGCACTGCACATGCTCACCGGCCGCAGTGAAGACCGCCTGCTGTTTGACTACCAGCGTACCCTGGCAACTACATTCGGATTTCATAACGACGACAACCGCCTCGGTGTGGAAGCCTTCATGAAACAGTACTACCGCACCATCATGGAATTGAGCCGACTCAACGAAATGCTGCTGCAACTGTTTCACGAAAACATTCTGCATCCCGAGGGACCCGGCGAGCCAATTACCATCAACAAGCGCTTTCAGAGCCGTAACGGCTACATTGAAATAAGCGACGCTCAGGTTTTCAGCAAGCAGCCGTTCGCACTGCTGGAAATTTTTCTGCTACTGGAGCAAAACTCCGGGTTGCAGGGTGTACGAGCCGGCACCATTCGTGCCATTCGCCATCACCGCCACCTGATCGATGAAAACTTCCGTGAGGATATCAGGACACGCAGCCTGTTCATGGAAATTATCCGGCAACCACGGGGCGTCACGCACGAACTGCGCCGTATGAACAGCTACGGTATCCTCGGCGCCTATCTGCCGGCATTTGGGAATATCGTCGGCCTGATGCAGTACGACCTGTTTCATATCTACACGGTCGATGAACATATCCTTACCGTCGTGCGCAACCTGCGCCGCTTTACCGTGCATGAATTTGCACGCGAGTTTCCATTATGCAGCCATGTCATCGCTACACTGCCGAAACCCGAACTGCTCTACCTGGCCGGACTGTTCCACGACATTGCCAAGGGACGTGGTGGCGACCACTCGACACTGGGCGGGGACGATGCCCGTCAGTTCTGCCACCGGCATGATCTCAGTGACTATGATACCAATCTTGTTACCTGGCTGGTTAACCGGCATCTGTCGATGTCATCTACTGCACAACGTGAGGATATCAGTGACCCCGTGGTGGTAAATCGATTCGCAGAAATGATGCAGGATACAGTGCATCTCGATTACCTCTACCTGCTGACCGTGGCCGACATTCGGGCCACCAATCCTGAAATGTGGAACACCTGGAAAGACGCGCTGCTGAAACAGCTCTATTACAACACACGACGCGCACTGCAACGCGGCCTGGAAGATCCGCTGGAACGCACAGAGCACATACAGCAGACCCAGCAAGCCGCCACCGGGATGCTGAAAGAATTGACACCGGCTATACGGACACTCTGGGACAACTTTGGCGATGAATATTTTCTGCGGCATTCACCGGATCAGGTTGTCCATCACACCGGGCTGCTGGCAGACAGGGCAGGACAGAATATTATTGTCGACATACAGCCGCTCACCGAACGTGGCGGCACAGAAATCTTTATTTTTGCGCCCTCACGGCAAGGCCGTTTCAGCCAAATCGCAGGAGTACTCGACCAGCTGGGACTGAATGTTGTCGACGCCGGCATCATCACCACGGCCGACAACCATATTATGGATACCTTCCAGGTACTGGAGGATTCCGGAAAACCGGTCACTGACAGGGCACGCCTGCTCGAAATTGAAACCTCACTGCTTGACGAGGTCAGCCATGAAGCCCGCAGTAGCTGGAAAATTTCGCGACGCACACCACGCCAGTTTGAGCATTTCCCCATCAAAACACAGCTTAGCTTTAAACCTGATCCGCATAACCGGCGCACCATCATGGAACTTGTTACCGCTGACCGCCCCGGGCTGCTGTCACGCATTGGTCAGGCCTTTGCCGATTGTGAAATCAACTTGCTGAATGCGAAGATTGCCACGCTGGGATCACGCGCTGAAGACGTCTATTACATCACCGATAAAAACAACGAACCGCTCTCAGATGCGTTAATCGCGGAATGCCTGGAGAAGGCAATCCACAAACACCTGAATGATGAAGATACGCCAGGCGCCGTGCACCTCAACCAGGAAATCCCTATTTAGTTTGGCGCTTCCCCTGATCGGGCAGCCAGATTGCCGTTGCAGGGCCGAATTCATTCGGCCAATCCAGCGGGTCGAATAAATTCGACCCTACAGCCCGACTTCTACCAGTTCAACGGCGTTACCATCAGGGTCCCTGCAAAACAGGGCGCGGCGCCCGGAACGACTGAGCGTATAACGAATATCTCTTGATGCAAGTGCAGCCATGAGCAGATCAAGGTCAAGCACATTCAGGGCAAAATGCCGATCCCGTCCGCCGTGCTCCGGCAAGTCTGCCGGAACCAACGCTTGTGGCAATTCCAGCAGGTGAATCTGCGCCGCACCCACGATCAGCCACGCACCCGGGTAATCCATTGCCGGCCGTGTTTGATCAAGCTCAAGCCCCAGCAATCCCTGGTAGAAAGCAAGCGACCTGGCCGTATCGGCTACCAGCAGGCTAACGTGATTAAGCGTAATAATATTCTTCATATATCATCCTTGGCGTGCAGGTGCGCTGCCAGCGCAGCCGCTGCAACAATCATGGCACCACCCAGCCATTCTTTTGGCAGCACCACTTCATCGGTTAATAACAGCGCTGACACCGCGCCGACCACAAGCTCAAACAGCAGTATCACGGCAGAACGATGCAGCGGCATGTTCGTCACACCATAGAGCACCGCCAGCGTCATCACCAGGAAGCCGCACAGACCCAGTGCAACGGCCGCGAACAACACCCCGGCGCCCACCGCCGGGAAAGCGGCTTGACTGAACACTATCCAGACACCCGCCACCACCACCACTCCGACCCAGCTGCCAGAGGCTTTCAGCAGCACACTGACATTTTGCAGCCCGCGGACAAATACATTACTCAGGGCAAATGCAAAACCGGAGGACACCGCCAGCCAGTCGGCACTGTCTCGTGGCCACGGCAAACCGAGGCTCTCATCCCAGAGCATAATAATGGCGCCGACAACCGCAACGACAAACACCAGCAAGGACCGCAGATCCAGTCGTTCACCCAGCACTAACCAGCCCAGACACACCGCCCAGAAAGGCGACAGGTAAAACAGCAGCAGCACCCGCACGACATTGCCGTCCAGCACAGCCATGATAAAGGCAACGTTACACCAGCCGGCCGACAGCCCCATCAACACGTAGGGCAGAAGGTTTCGGGTTAACGCATCCCGCTCGCGTAGCGGCACCCGGAGAAACACAAATAACACAGCAGCATAGCTGATCAATGCACTCCACAGCCCCGCCAGTCCCTGTTCTTCAAGCAGACGCAACGGGTACCAGCTAATCCCCCATAGTGTCGCCGTAAACAGCAGACTCAGGATTGGCAGCAGTCGATTTCCCTGTTTGGACGTAGCCATGGCTTCCCTTATACTTTCACCCTGCCAGGGCAGG
>JAQBDO010000439.1:0-11543 GCA_032124375.1 Gammaproteobacteria bacterium | reverse complement strand
GGCTTTGTCAATGGTCTGGCGATCGTGATTTTTCTCGCACAGCTGCAACATTTTCAGATCACCTCGGCTGACGGCGTCAAACAATGGCTGAGTGGTGAGGCGCTGCTGATTTTTGCGGGCCTGGTTACATTAACCATGTTTATCATTTATTTTCTGCCGAAGCTGACCGGCAGTTTTCCTGCGGCACTGGCGGCGATTATCGCGGTCACTCTGCTGGCGATGGGCCTGAATCTGGACACAGTGACGGTGGGCGGTCTGGCCAGTATCAAGGGTGGTTTACCGACGTTTCATATTCCTGCGGTGCCGTTTACGTTTGAAACGCTGATGATCATTCTGCCGTATGCCTTTATTCTGGCCGCGGTAGGGTTGATTGAATCGTTGCTGACACTGAGTCTTATTGATGAGGTGACCAATACGCGCGGGCGCGGCAATCGCGAGTGTATGGGGCAGGGGATTGCGAATACGGTGACCGGTATGTTCGGCGGCATGGGCGGTTGTGCCATGATCGGTCAGAGCATGATCAACGTGAACTCCGGCGGGCGCCAGCGCCTGTCTGGTGTTGCCGCGGCCCTGTTTCTGTTGATATTTATCCTGTTTGCCTCGCCCCTGATAGAACGTATCCCGATGGCGGCGCTGGTGGGTGTCATGTTTGTCGTTGTGCTGGCGACTTTTGAATGGTCAAGCCTGCGTATCATGGGCAAGATTCCTGCAACCGATGCCTTCGTGCTGATTCTGGTGTCGGCGGTCACGGTGTTTACCGATCTGGCCATCGCCGTGGTGGTCGGTGTTATCGTTTCGGCGCTGGTATTCGCCTGGGAACATGCCAAGCATATCAATATCACGACCTATGATGATGAGCGGGGCTCCCGTGTGCATGAGCTTAACGGTCCGTTGTTTTTTGGCTCGGTGAAAAACTTTCTGGAACTGTTTCATCCGGAAGACGATGCGGATGATGTCATTATCGAGTTTCAAAACTCGCGGGTTGCCGATCACTCGGCGATTGAGGCGATTGATACCCTGGCGGAAAGATATATCCAGGCGGGAAAGACATTACACCTGCGACATCTGAGCGAAGAATGCCGTCGACTGTTAAAGAAGGCAGGTAACCTGGTAGAAGTGAACGTTATGGAAGACCCGCGCTATCACGTGGCGGATGATCAAATAGCCTGAGCCTTCAGGCAACCCCCCCTGTCCCGGCGAAAGCCGGGATCCAGCCACCTGACCTGGTTCAGTTCATCCAGCAGTTTATCAGGCCGCCTTGCCAACAAACCCCGTTGTTTCAGGCTTCGTATTTAACGGCCTCGACACTCATGCACAGCTGCACATCACCTTCAATTACGGCCTCAAGCGAATCCATGCCGAAGTCAGCCCGGTTGATAGAGGTGGTTGCCTTGACGAGGATTCTGCCAGCCTGGGCAATCTGCTTGTCGTCCAGTGGCGTCAACTTAACATTGAAAATGACGGGTTTTGTTATCCCCCGCAGGGTAAGTTTCCCCTTCAGTACCGCGGTATCCGGACTGGTCCATTTGAAGCCATCACTGACAAACAGGACTTCAGGATGATGTGCGACATCAAAAAAGTCCTCACCCATGATCATATGCTTTACCAGGCTACCTTCGGTTTCCAGGCTGTTAGTTTTGATCAGAACCATTGTCTGGCCGTCTGATTTTCCTCCAGATGTCAGTGATATCCCGCCCTGGAAGTCAGTGAAACTGCCTTCGATGCGCGATAGTTTGCTTTTCACGCAGAAGCCTACCCGTGAACTGGTTTGCTGGATGCGGTAAAGATGGCCATTCTCCGCAGACGAGATCATGGTAGCGAGTAACGATGCATCGACCTTGCCCTCCATGAATGGCGCACAGACGTCTTCCTCGGCCTGCACCGCTACGGCGACTGACAGCAGGGTGAGGACCACTGCAAATTGTTTCAATAGTTTCATCATGTTGGTACCTCTTGAAATGTTATGTGTTCAAAGTAGCTGAATATTAGTAAATAAGCAAACTCTAATGTGAGACATGATGTCGCAGGTGGAGTTCCCTGTGCTGTTTTGATGTATCTGTGATCTGAATATATATAGTATTCATATAGATATATAGTTTTTGTAAAAAATATAAGAGGTCTGAATAGAGGGGCAGCAAAGGGAAAGTATGGTTTATCGGTTACAGCCGGGTTCCAGTTTGCTGGCAAAACTGTACTTTTGAGGTGGCCGCCAATGGGGGCTGGCTTTAATGGGTGCCGGAATGCCTGACAGATTTAGTGCGCAACGGCGCGGCCGGGTATTGAGGTTATGGTGCCCGGCGCTCGATTGTCCAGTCGGCGCCATTTTTCACATAGACAAAGCGGTCATGCAGGCGGCATTCACGCGCTTGCCAGAACTCGATTTCAAACGGCGTGACACGGTAGCCTCCCCAGAAGGAGGGTAGTGGAATTTCACCTTCGGCAAACTTGCGTTTGATTTCATCGACCTTGGTATCCAGCAGGGAACGGGATGAAATCACCTGGCTCTGTGTTGAGGCCCACGCACCGATCTGGCTACCGCGTGGACGCGAGGCGAAATATTTCATGGATTCCACTGTGGGTATTTTTTCGGCGCTGCCCGTGATCTTGACCTGTCGGCCGAGTGCAACCCATGGGAACAGCAGGCCGACCTTGTTGTTGATCGCCATTTGTTGCGCCTTGGCGCTTTCGTAGTTGGTAAAGAATACGAATCCGTTTTCGTCGTAGAGCTTCAGCAGCACGGTGCGTATCCATGGTTGGCCGTCGGCGTCTGCCGTGGCAAGGCTCATGGCGTTGGGTTCAGGTATGCCTGCATCGATGATCTGGCCGTACCAGTACTGAAACTGCTTGATCGGGTTCGGATTCAGTGTGGCGCGGATGAGTCCACGCGCCATCCACTGCTGGCGAAGTTCGTCGGAGGAAGCGGTCATGGGCAAACGATACCTGTAGACGGGTGGAGAATAAAGGGCCAGGGCGTTAGATCAGGACCGTGCCTGCAAAATAAAAGTACCGTCATCCCGGGGCAGGCCGGCATCCAGAAAGATAATCATTGCTGGTACTCCTGGATCCCGGCCTGCTATTTACTGGTCGAATGTATTCGCCCCTACTGTTTTGCTGACGACAGGAACTCTGGCATCATGCAACGCTTATGGCCGATTTTATAGCACCCTCGAAAACGCTGGCGCGGCGGGTCGGTCGTGCCGTTGCCGAATTCAGTATGATTCGTGACGGAGATCGTATCCTGCTCGGTCTTTCCGGTGGCAAGGATTCCCTGTCGCTGCTGCATTTTCTGCATTACCTGCAGCAGCGCGCACCGGTTAGATTCGAGCTGGCCGCGATGACGGTGGACCCGATGGCGGGTGACTTTGACCCGTCGGTGCTGATTCCTTACCTGGCTGAACTGGGTGTTGAATATCACTATGTGCGCAAGCCCATCATGGAGCTGGCACAGCAGCACATGGGCAAAAAATCCTATTGCAGTTTCTGCTCGCGGCTAAAACGCGGTTTGATGTATCAGACGGCGCGGGAGCATGGCTTTAATGTCATTGCACTGGCGCAGCATCTGGATGATCTTGCAGAAAGTTTTCTGATGTCGGCATTTTATGGCGGCAGATTGCAGACCATGAAGGCGCACTATGTGAACGATGGGGGTGACCTGCGAATCATCCGGCCGCTGGTCACCATGCGGGAGCGGCAGACCCGTAATTTTGCGTGCAATAACAGCCTGCCGGTTATTGCTGACTCCTGCCCTGCCTGTTTCGCCATGCCAACACAACGCCAGCATATGAAGACGTTGCTGGCGGCTGAAGAGGCGCACAATCCGTTACTGTTCAAGACACTGCTGACCACGCTCAGGCCGCTGATGAGCGAAGGACTCGCGGCTGCGGTGCCTGAATAATGATTCAGACCGTGAGGCGTGCAATGTAATTACTTGAATATACTAAAATATTGGTATTCTCTGTATTCAGCCACCATGAGTGCAGCTTGTGTGAAAAACGGCTCAAGGCGATTACAATAACGCGAATTAATTTTCAATCGTGCATTCATGAAAATTCAGGTCAGCGAACTGGTCGTTAAATACCTTGAGCGGTTGGGTATCGAATTCATCTTCGGTATGCCCGGTGCGCATATTCTGCCGGTATACGACAGTCTGTATCACTCCAGCGTTAAAACCGTGCTTGCCAAACATGAGCAGGGCGCGTCCTTTATGGCGAGCGGTTGTGCGCGGGCCTCTGGCAAGATCTCCGCCTGCATCACTACCGCGGGTCCGGGTGCAACCAATCTGGTGACCGGTATCGCCAGTGCCTATGCGGACAAGCAACCGATCCTGATTATTACCGGTGAAACCTCGACGCATATCTTTGGCAAGGGCGGTTTGCAGGAAAGCTCGGGTGAGGGCGGCAGCATTGATCAGAGTGCATTGTTTCAGGGGATCACTCGTTATCACAAGGTGGTTGAACGCACCGATTACCTCGCCAATGTGCTGAACCAGGCATCGCAGGCGCTGTTTTCGGATACCCCGGGACCGGTGTTGCTCAGTTTCCCGTTCAATGTGCAAAAGGAACTCGTTGATGCTGACCTGCTTGACGAGGTGCTGACCGAGAAACCTGCCTACCTGATGTACGAGAACATCCAGTCGATCAATGCGCTGACAGACATGATTCTTGAGGCACGTAATCCGGTTATTGTCGCAGGCTACGGTTGCATTAAATCCGGCGCGCAGGAGCTGGTGTGCGAACTGAGTGACTCGCTGAATATTCCGGTGACCAGCAGTATGAAGGGCAAGGGTGTCATCAGCGAACAGTCGAGGTTGTCGCTCGGCAGTCTTGGCGTGACCTCGACCGGCTATGCCTATAGATATATTGTTGATAATGCCGATGCCATTATTTTTCTGGGGGCGGGTTTTAATGAGCGCACCAGTTATCTGTGGGACAAGACCCTGCTGGAGAACAAAAAAATTGCGCAGATAGACAGTAACTCCGAGCAATTGCAAAAGGTGTTCAAGGCCGATGTGGCTATTACTGCGGACATCAAGGCGGCGCTCAGAGGTGTACTGAAAAACCTCGATGCACAGGGTGTGGATCGCGAGGCGGCACGCAAGCAGATTGCGGCGAATGACACGGTTGAAAAGCGCGATGCCGGCAGCAGTGAAGTGTTCCAGTCCGGCTTCGCCCTGGTGGAGAAGTTTTTTAAACAGCTTGAAAAGAGGTTTGAAAAAGACCTGATTGTATTCGACGATAATATGATTTTTGCACAAAACTTTTTTAACGTATCCGCCGGCAACCGTTTTTACCCCAATTCCGGAATATCATCGCTGGGGCATGCCATTCCGGCTGCGATCGGTGCCCGTTTCTCAGAGCACAAACCAACCATTGCCATTATTGGTGATGGCGGTTTCCAGATGTGTTGCATGGAGCTGATGACGGCCGTTAATTATGAGATACCGATTACCGTGGTGATGTTCAATAACGCCACTATGGGGCTGATCCGAAAAAACCAGCATCAGGGTTACGGACAACGCTATATTGACTGTGATTTTTCCAATCCCGATTACTCGCTGCTGGCAAAATCATTCGGCATCGAGTTTCAGAACGTGAAGACATCAGAAGATCTGGACCGGGTGTTTGCTGAGACAGACTTTGTTGCCGACATCAATCTGATCGAAATCATGCTGGACAAGGAACTGTTCCCGAATTACAGCTCGCGCCGTTCCTGATTTCTGCATTGCCCATGTTTGCATTTCCCTGTCCGGCACTCGAACGCTGCCTGCGGTTGCATCTGCATGGCGGTGACGCAGCTACTATCAGCCGGCAACTGCCGCTGGCCGGGAGTCTCGAACCATTACTCGCCCTGTATGATCGCGCCATCCCCCTGCTGGAAGCAGCGCTGTGGAAATCTGCTCTCAAGCCTGCCTTGGTCGGTGACCTGCAGGCACTGTTTGCCGAGATGGAAGGTCATATTGCCGTTGCCGGTATTGATACCCGGCACCGTTTCCGGGTGGTCGTACCGGTGGCCGATCGGCCGCAGCAATTACGCGCCTGTCTGTTGAGTCTCGTCGGCATGCTGCAGGCATTTCAATACGGTCGTGGCAAGGCGGCGCTCTCCGGGAGGCTGGGCGTGGTGATCGCGGATGATAGCCGTGCCGCAGAACATATTGCCGAGAACAGGGTGATTGCGGCAGAAATACAGCAGCTGGGATTGCCGGTGACGTATTTTGGATTGCAGCAGCAGCAGGCGCTATTGGCTGATCTGTCTGAAGAAGAGCGGCAGGCGCTGGCGAATGTGATTGGTAATTTCCCGCCTGCTGCCTTCTCTCACAAGGGCGCATCGGTGATGCGCAATATCACCAGCCTGATGTTGCAGCGCCTGGCGCAACAGGACCAGCGACTGCTGTTTATGTTTGTCGACAGTGATCAGAAATTTCATGCCTGCACGGATCCGGGTCGCGATGTGTTTACCACCAATTATTTTTATCACATCGATCGTATCTTCAGACGGGGCGGGGTAGCGGTGCTGACCGGCAAGGTCGTGGGAGATCCACCGGTTTCGCCGGCGGTGATGGCAGCGACCCTGCTGGATGACGCGCTGGCCTTTCTGGGTGAGTTAGCGACGCTGGATGCAGTTGCGCCCTGCAGTTTTCACCAGCAGGGCGCAGAGATCGGGGATGCTGCCTATCATGATATGGCGGGACTGTTTGGCTTTGCGCATTCAGTTGAGACTTTCCGTTTTCAATGCGGACTTTCCGGGGCGCATAGCCATGCGGACTGCCTTGCGGATTTTGCAGTCAGGCTAAATCGGTTTTTTGACGGTGAGCATCCGACACGGATGACGCTGTATAAACATACGGATGTCGAGGCCAGTGTCGCGGCTGCACGCACGGTGTATACCGGTAACTATGTGTTGTCACCGCTGGCACTGCAGCACTTTATTCCCTTTGCAGGTCTTGGCTTGCGCATGGCCGGGCCGGTGCTGGGTCGACTGGTGCAGGCTGCAATTGGTGATGCGTTTGTTGCTGCGAATTTGCCTATGCTGCATACACGGACGCTGCAGGAGACTGGCGATGCCGAATTTCGCCCGGGCGTTGATCACAGTGCAGAGCAGGTTGATTTGACGGGTGAGTTTGAGCGCCAGTTCTATGGTGATGTGATGCTGTTTACGGTGACTGAACTGGTAAAGTCGGATTATCCCGCTGTCATGCCGGATGCAGATACGCTTCAAGACTGCGTGTGCACCACGCAAACAAGGCTGCGCGCCGAGTATGCAGCAAACCAGCAGCGGGTGCTGGACCGCCTGGCGTTACTGGAATCATTGCTGGTAGCGTCCGGCGCTTGGTGGTCTGTTGATGAGGCATGCACCCGGACGCGGATCTTGCTGGAACGGTTTATTGCCTCAATGCACGCCAATTTTGATAAAGACGCACGCGCTTTCCGGCTGATCGATAATGAGGCGCATCGCCGCCAGCGCCAGCAGCAAATCGTCGCTGCCTTGCTGGCCTATGAGACTGATCGGCAATGCTGGCAACGGGTGTTGTGTTAACCCGGCAAGCCGCTGCTTTGTATTAAATACCATTTGACCAGTTGTGCTGACAGGGCTTCAGCGGCGGCTGTCTGTCCGTTGCGCTGCAGCCATTCGATCGCCCAGCGATGTCCGAGTGCGCTGGCATTGCTGTTGCTGGGTGGTTGTTCAAGCTGGTGGGTTTGCGCGAGGAACAGAAACAGTGCGCGCGTGAGCGCATGCACGGTGGCAGACAGGCGGTCCGGATAACTCCATTCGCACAGCCCCCGGGTCGTGTATTTCTCCTGCACACTGCGTCGCCGGATGGCGCGCGCAGGTACGCGTCCCCAGTTACATTCCATGGCGGGGTAACCATCACCCTGCCAGACATTTACCTTGATGCGGAACTTGTGTCGTGCCTGTGGCTCATCACAATCAAGCCAGGTTTCGCGTGGAGGCCAGCAGGTGCTCAGCGTCACCGGTGCAGGATCACCGGTCAGTTGCGGCTGGTGCTGTTGTTCCGTCATCGGGTAGATGCGAATCCAGTCAAGCAGCTGCGTGTCGTAATCGGCAAGCTTGCTGATCAGGAACTCAACGACGCCAGGTACGCCGGTCCTGTCGTGAACAGCTACGGGCAGGGTGCTCATGTGTTGCTGGCTCCATATGGGGACAGGGTAGTGGCTCGGTTAGCGTCAAGTCAGTCTGGCGGAATACCCGTAAAAGCACCGGGCACATGTAAATTCCGCCCTGCTGCGTTCTATGCAGGGTCGAATTTATTCGACCTGATGCCAGCCGAGCCACTACCGGGGACAGTATGTCTGAGTGTAGTCGTGAGCCGGCAAGCGTTCAAATCGCCGCTCATACCCGGCTGCGATACCCCTGTTTCTGATGATTGCGATAGAATCGTCATTCGAGTGCGGATATTCAGATGCTATTGAGCGTTTGCCTGCTGCACCCGGGAAATCCGGCAAACCTATGATTATCGCAATTGTTCTGGTCCTCCTGTTGTTGCTGGCGTTGGGTCCGCAATGGTGGGCAACGCATACCTTTCGTCGCTACGGCGAGGTGTCACCGCATATCCCCGGGACCGGCGGGGAGCTTGCCCGCCATCTGCTGGACAAATTCGGCATGCACGATGTTCCGGTGGAAGAGGGCAAGCAGGGAACGGATCATTATGATCCGGAGCGCCGCGTGGTCAGCCTGGGGATGGATAACTACAACAATAATTCGCTGACCGCAATCGCTGTGGCCGCCCATGAGGTGGGTCATGCGATACAGCATCATCGCAATGAAAGCATGTTCGCGCTGCGTACCCGGTTGGTGAAGCTGGCAAAGACAAGCCAGCAACTGGGTGCGGGCGCCATGTTCTTGTTGCCAGTTGTCATGCTTGTCACACGGGTGCCGGCTGCAGGTCTGGCGATGGCGGTTATCGGTCTGGCGAGTATGGGCAGCGCGACGCTGGTTCACCTGGTGACGCTGCCGGTAGAGATTGACGCCAGTTTTGGCAAGGCCTTGCCTGTTCTCAGGCATGGCCGGTATGTGCAAGCGGCTGATGAAAAAGCCGTGCGTCGAGTACTGCGTGCAGCGGCATTGACCTATGTGGCCGGCTCGCTGGCCAGCTTGCTGAATCTGGCGCGCTGGTTTGCCTTTCTGCGCAGGGCGTAGACGTGGTAGGTGCGCGTGATTTTCTGGCGCCGGGCGTGGTAGCTTTTGCAGCTGGATTAGTGAGCAGGGGTTATTCTATAGTGCGTAGTACAATGGCTTGCGAATTTCTGGCGGAGTGTGGCTGTGATTAAAAAACTTGCGATAATCGGAAAAAGTGTCTGGTACTGGACGGCATTGGCATTACTTGGTCTGGCCTTTGAGAGTGTGGCGCTTTTTTACCAGCATGTGCTCGACGAACTGCCCTGTGTCTTGTGCATACATGTGCGCCTGCTGATGCTGGCACTGATACTGGTGGCGCTGGCGGCGATGTTCCTGCGTGTTTTTAAATGGTTGAATACGCTGGCACATGCACTCACGGCGCTGGTCGCGGCCGTGTTGCTGGAGCGTTCCTACCAGTTGCTGGGTACGGAGCGCGGTTTTACTTTTGGCGATTGCGGGATGGATCTCGGGCTGCCCGACTGGCTGGCTGTGGATAGCTGGTTTCCGGCAGTGTTCAAGGTACAGACATCGTGTGGCTACACACCGGAGTTACTGTTCGGTATCACCATGGCCGAGGCGTTGATCGTCTTTTCGGCGGTTTTTATACTCGTCACCCTGGTGATGACTATTGCCTCGTTGCAGACAGGAAGTAATGAATAACAAACAGATAGCTTTATAACCTCGAATATTTATAGCTGCTGGCAGCTTCTGTCAACCTGTATCCGATGTCCATGTCGGTGCTGCCAGGCCTTAGCCCGAGCCCGTAATACACTATATAACAATATGCTTTATTAGCCCGGTCTGGTGGAATACAACTTAAAGCGCCGGGCTCATGTAAATTCCGCTCTACAACAGTGTTTTTTGTAGGCTCGAATGCATTCGACCTGATGCAAGTTGAGCCACTACCGGGATCGCGTCACGGTTGACGAGCAGGGCATTTATACCCTGAATACCTGGGACGGTACGAAACTGCAAGACGGGCACTATGGTAGCTGGAACAAGCCTGACAACTTCCGCCGTTTTATGCAGGCATGAGTGATCCCCCGAGACCTTCAGGATTGTCGGTTATGAGAGCAATCATGAGGGTGAATGGATCGAGCCCAATAACACGCTGACATTTTTCGCCAGTAACGTAAACGACGTGACCTTAACTGTTGGTTACCAGCTATTGATGCTGACAGTGCAGATGGTGTTGCCGAACGGCTGCCGGCAGGGCGGAAAATCGCCGTCTGGAGTTGCTGCGGCTGGACCAGTAGCGGCAAACAGATGGAGACATCAGGGACGCTGCGTGGCGTGCAGTAAAAAGTACTAAAGCTATTCTGAAAAGCTGCGATACCTTCCATACACCTTATATATAGTCGGTATACCTGAGGGTTTCGCAGCCATGAATAATGATGAATCCATCCTGAAGCGTTTGGGCTTTAACGAGAATCGCAAGGCAAGAAATTTCCTGCTAAAGCCGGGCTTGCAGCTGAAGCTGGCCTTCTACATCTTGTTACTGTCGCTGGGCTTCGTGTTTATTACCGTACTGTTCGGTAAGCTGTATTTTGAACAGACCTATATCACGCTGGTCGATAATACCACGCAGTCTGAGTACATCCAGGCGATTGTTACTCAGCAAATCCACGATTTTAAATCACTGTCCCTGCTGCTGCTGGCGGTCTACACGGTATTGATTGTACTGGTTGCGACGGTGTATACCCATCGCATGATAGGACCCACACTGCCCATCATGCGCCATGTCAAGGCGCTGAAAGAGGGCTTTTACAGTCATCGGGTGAAGCTGCGCGAGTATGACTGTTTTCAGGAACTGGCCGACGAATTAAATGAGCTGGCTGAAATACTCGAAGAACAAAGACAATAGTGCAGGAGCGCATCTCGTGCGCGCTTAGATAAGGCACCGGCATCGCGGAAGAGATCCGCGACTACAGATCCGGTGTCGGTTGGTTACGCACCCGCAGTCGAAACAATCCTTCCGTATGTGT
The DNA here is from genome assembly GCA_032124375.1 of Gammaproteobacteria bacterium. Classification (GTDB taxonomy): domain Bacteria; phylum Pseudomonadota; class Gammaproteobacteria; order UBA9214; family UBA9214; genus UBA9214. Next base: position 423 of record JAQBDO010000439.1, on the reverse strand, counting down.
ATCGCTGGTGAAATACAACGCACCATCCGGTCCGATGGCGACGCCCACCGGTCGTGCCAGGCGTTGCCCGTCCGGTCGCTGAAAACCGCTGATGACCTCAATGACGTCCATGGCCTCGCCATTTTTAAACCGCACCATCTGCAGAGCCGGTGGCCTGCGCGTGGACTTCTTGCCCATGCTGCCACCCGCGGGTTGTGTTCCCCAGGATCCCTTTAGCGCGACAATGGCGTTGTGCCAGAAATGTCTGTTCAGTGCGGTTGATGGCACGAACACTACTCCCATGGGTGCATTGCGGGCAGGAAAGGTGGTGACGGGTTCAATGACCTGATCCTGCGGGCGCGGTGGTGGCCTGCGGATACAGTCGTCCCGCTGCACTGTTTCGCCATCAAACTGATACCAGGGCATACCATGGAAGGAGGCAGC
>JAQBDO010000438.1:0-3541 GCA_032124375.1 Gammaproteobacteria bacterium | reverse complement strand
CTTGCGAATCAGGTAGAGCAGCAGATCCAGCGGTCCCTCGAAGGCCTCGAGAAAGACCTTCAGCGCTTCCGGTGGTATGTAGAGATCATGGGGTAGTGAAGCAAGCGGCTTGCCTTGAACAACAGCGAGAGGCAATTCTTCCTGGATGTGGACGTCCGGCGAAACTTCGCGGCTCTGATTGTCGTTCATATAATGCCCTGGTACGTGGTGACCTTCGTCGTATCCGAGGGACGATCTCAATCGTCCGGCAGATACTACCTTATTTTCAGTAGCGTGTCGCCTCTTTATAAGCCCCGCGAGCAACGCACGTCAGGTGTATTTGAGCCCCATCGCCTGGCGCACTTCATCAAGTTTTTCACGCGCCACAGCACGCGCCGATTCCGACCCTTCGTGGATAATGGCGCGTACCTTACCGGGGTCCTGCTCAAACTCGCTGGCGCGTTCCCGTATGGGCTGCAACTCTGCCAGTACGCTGTCAATAATCGGCTGCTTGCAATCGAGACAACCAATACCTGCCGTGGTGCATCCCTCGCGCACCCAGTCCTTCACTTCATCACTGGAATAGATACCGTGTAGCTGCCATACCGGGCATATCTCGGGATTACCGGGATCGGTACGACGCACCCGTGCCGGATCAGTCGGCATGGTACGCAACTTCTCGCGTACAGCCTCGGGGGCCTCGCGCAGGGTAATGGTATTACCGTAGGACTTGGACATCTTCTGGCCGTCAAGACCGGGCATCTTGGAGGCCGGTGTTAGCAGCGCCTCCGGTTCGGTAAGGATCATGCGGCCACCCCCCTCCAGAAAGCCCAACAGACGCTCACGATCAGACAGGGTCAGATTCTGTTGTTCGGCCAGCAAGGCCTGGGCCACATGTACCGCTTTGTGATCACCCTGCTCCTGATAGCGTTTCAGCAAGTCACGGTACATACGGGCATTCTTCTTGCCCATTTTCCTGATAGCCGCTTCAGCTGCTTCTTCATAACCGGGTTCACGCCCGTAGAGATGATTAAAACGGCGCGCCACTTCCCGTGTCATCTCCACGTGCGCCACCTGATCCTCACCCACCGGCACCTTGTCGGCACCGTAAATCAGAATATCCGCACTCTGCAGCAACGGGTAGCCGAGAAAGCCATAGGTCGCCAGATCACGTTCACGTAATTTTTCCTGCTGGTCCTTGTAACTCGGCACCCGTTCCAGCCAGCCCAGCGGAGTCACCATGGACAGCAATAAATGCAGCTCTGCATGTTCCGGCACATGTGACTGAATAAACAGTTGTGCCGAGCCGGGATTGACACCGGCCGCCAGCCAGTCGATCACCATCCCCCAGACATTGTCTGCAATAATGCGCGACTCATCATAATGTGTCGTCAATGCATGCCAGTCGGCCACGAAGAAAAAACAGTCAAACTCCTGTTGCAATCTGACCCAGTTCTTGAGCACACCGTGGTAGTGGCCAAGATGCAAGCTGCCCGTCGGTCGCATGCCGGAAAGCACCCGGCTGTTTGCATTCAAGCCACCCAAAATAATCTCCTATCTACCCATGAGTGCCAGCAATAACAGCTGGAAATTTTGTGCTGACAACCCCGTCACCGGCACCATCAACGAAAAGAAAGCACTGAGCACTGGCCACATCACAGTACCCAGAACACCGGTAACCAGCAGGCCAATCAGGATGAAAAAACCATACGGCTCAATCCGGCTGAACTTGTATGCCAACGGCCCCGGCAACAAACCGGTCAATACCCGTCCACCATCCAGCGGCGGTAACGGCAACAGGTTCAGCACCATCAGGATGCCATTGATGGAAATACCGGCGATCCCCATATAGACCAGCGCAAGACCGTTATCACCCAGCATCACACCAAGCCGCAACAACAGCGCCCAGCCGAATGCCATAAGCAGATTTGCTAGCGGTCCGGCGACAGCAACCAGCGCCATATCCCGCTTGGGATTACCGAGGTTTTTCCAGTTGATAGGTACCGGCTTGGCATAACCAAAGATAAAACCGGCCTGCAACAATAACAGCACGCCGGGAATCAAAATGGTCCCCATGGGATCAACATGCTTTATTGGATTGAGTGTCAGGCGTCCCAGCATGAAGGCAGTATTGTCGCCCAGCTTGCGGGCAATAAAGCCATGCGCCACTTCATGTACAGTAATACCCAGTATCACCGGCACCACCCAGATGGAAATTTTTTGCACAAGGCTGAGATCAAGCATCGACGGATTATAACCTTCTGCAAACTGATTGCATCAGCTAAACAGCCCCTCGTCACTGCCGCACCCCTTGCGCACAACCTGCGGGGAACCTTCCACCAGGTCAATGACCGTGGTCGGTTCCAGCCCGCAGCTGTCACCATCGATTATCAGGTCAACTACCTTCTCAAGTCGTTCACGAATATCGTTTGCATCCGTTTCCGGATGATCGTGCCCGGGCAATATCAATGTTGAGCTCATCAGCGGCTGACCGAGTTCTGCAAGCAAGGCCTGTGAAATCGGATGATCGGGAATGCGTATGCCAATGGTCTTGCGCTTCGGATTCTGCAGTCGACGTGGCACTTCATGTGTCGCCCTGAGAATAAAAGTATACGGACCCGGCGTCAGTGACTTCATCAATCGATAACAGCTGTTATCAACTTTCGCGTAGGTCGCAATTTCGGAAAGATCACGGCACATCAGGGTGAAGTTATGCTTGCTATCAAGATCACGAATACGACGAATACGTTCCATACCTTCCTTGTCGCCAACGTGACAACCGAGCGCGTAACTGGAGTCCGTAGGATAAACAACCAGTCCGCCTGCACGGATTATCTCGACCGCCTGCTGGATCAGCCGTGATTGCGGATTAACCGGATGAATTTGAATGAACTGGCTCATTGGATACTGGTGTGATTTGACCTGTAAAAAATATTGCCACGGAAGCCACGGAAAAACACGCAAAAATAAACGCCTTGATAGACATATCTTCGTGTTCTTCCGAGGCTTCCGTGACCGTTAAACAAAAAACCTGCACCCGCCATGCAGCTCTTGCATACACTGCCATCAGCTCGCAAGAGCAGGTATCGGCGACCCGCCCTGAACAGCACACCAGCGGTCACTCTCCCAGACAGGCGAACAACCTGCCGGCATCTCCGCCAGCTGCCCCAGTTTAATCCACGGATTTTCCGGACCATGGTAATCCGAACCACAGGAAGCCAGCATGTTTTGAGTGCGACACAGGGCGCCCATGGCAATGACATTGTCGCGCGTATGGCTGCCGGAAATAACTTCCATACCGACACCGCCCGCTTCGCGAAACTCACCCAAAAAACCCCGCAGCTTGCTGGCAGTCATCTTGTAACGTGCCGGGTGTGCAACCACGGCGATGCCACCGGCGCTGTCAATCCAGCTCAGCGCATCATCAAGGCTCGCCCAGTTACCGCTGACAAAACCTGGCTTGTTATCAACCAAAAAACGCTTGAACACATCCCGCACAGAATGAACATGACCTGCCGCCACCAAATGCTGTGCAAAATGCAGCCGGCCAACAATATTCCCC
>JAQBDO010000437.1:0-3737 GCA_032124375.1 Gammaproteobacteria bacterium | reverse complement strand
GTCGGCAAGAGAGAAAAACAAAACTGTCAATAAACCCGCCAGGATGACGCGGTAGAAACTCAGCAGCCGCAGTGGTCTCCATGTCAGGGCATCAAGGGCTTCCTGGTTGGGAAACCGGTCTTCATAAAAATCTTTCATGGGCAGCGTTTAAATGAACCGGACTGACTGGAGTGAAGGCAGCAAGAGGTCACGACTTGTTGTGTAAATCCTTGTCGAGATGGGCTTGCGAGCAGTAACAGTGCTCTCCACGTGTGAGCGCCTCTTGTTCGGGTATGAAGATACCGCAGTGTGCACATTGCACTATTTTGCCGGCCTCACGGCTGGACTTTTTCGATGGCGGGGGTGTTTGCCACAGCCGTTTCGCTATCACGACGATGAGTGCCAGAACAATGATGATAAGCAGGGTGCGCATGGGAGACTGTGATATGTGTTAGTGGCAGATAAGTATTTACGCAGATATTACCCTAACTGCAGCCGTCAGGCATGTTACGGCGTCCTCATGTTCATCCGCTGCGTGGCAGGTGCCGCTGCCGTGAGGCTTCATCATGGCCGGTGTCTGTATGAATGACTTGATTAGAGCTACCCAAGTTTGACACACTCACGCCATGCACTTACATGAATATCAGGCGAAGCGGCTGTTTGCGGAATATGGAATCCCGGTACCCGCAGGGGAGGTGCTGGAATCGTTAGAAGAGGCCGCCCGGCTGGGTGACTCACTGGATGGATCGGCCCGGGTGGTCAAGGCCCAGGTGCACGCCGGTGGACGCGGCAAGGGCGGTGGCGTCAAGCGGGTGGAAGATGCCGTGGCCCTGAAAGCCGCAGTAGCGGCGCTGCTGGGTTCACGGCTGGTGACGCCGCAGACGGATGCCGAAGGTCTGCCGGTCAATTGCGTGCTGGTCGAACAATCGGTTCCGATTGCGCGTGAGATCTATTTTAGCATGCTGGTGGATCGCAGCCGGGAATGTATCAGTCTGCTGGCATCAAAGTCCGGTGGTATGAACATTGAAGAGGTGGCCGCCAGTGATCCGGCTGCCATTATTACCGAGACCGTCAACCCGGCGGTGGGTCTGCAGGCCTATCAATGCCGGAACCTGGCCTTTGCGCTGGACCTCGAGGGCCGGCAAATCAGTGCCTTTTCGACATTGCTGGCAGCGGCCTATCGGCTGGTGCTGGACTGCGACGTGAGTCTGCTGGAAATCAACCCGCTGGTGGTCACCGCGAGCGGTGATCTGATGGCGCTGGATGCAAAGGTCGATCTGGATGACAACGCGCTGTTTCGTCATCCACAACTGGCAGCCCTGCATGATGCCAGTCAGGAAGATGAACGTGAGCATGCCGCACAGCAACATGGCCTCAATTACATTCGACTCAATGGCAACATCGCTTGCATGGTCAATGGCGCCGGTCTGGCCATGGCAACCATGGATCTGATCAAGTTGCATGGTGGCATGCCGGCCAATTTTCTGGATGTCGGTGGTGGTGCTACCGCAAACAAGGTGGCCGAGGCCTTCAAGCTGATCCTTTCTGATCCCCGGGTGGAAGCCATTCTGGTGAATATATTCGGTGGCATTGTGCGCTGCGACCTGATCGCAGAGGGTATTTTACAGGCCATCAGCGAAGTGGAGGTGAGCGTTCCGATCGTCGTACGTCTTGAAGGGACCAACGCCGAGGCCGGACTGGAGATGATTGGCAAGTCCGGTCTTGCCGTACAGACCGCGAGTGACTTGACCGAAGCGGCTGACAAGGTCGTCGCTGCCGTGCAGGCCGGGTCATTGTGAGTGTTTTAATCGACAGCCAGACCGGTGTTATCTGCCAGGGGTTTACCGGCGCACAGGGCACGTTTCATTCGCGTCAGGCGCTGCAGTACGGCACCCGCTTGCTGGGTGGTGTGACGCCGGGCAAGGGTGGTCAGACTCATCTGGATCTGCCGGTCTTTAACACGGTACGGGATGCGGTCGCCGAAACCGCTGCCGTAGCCACCATGATTTACGTGCCGGCCGCTTTTGCAGCAGATGCCATCCTCGAGGCCGCTGCGGCAGGTATCTATTTGATTGTGTGTATCACTGAGGGCATCCCGGTGCTGGACATGCTGCGCGTCAAGGCGGTGTTACGGGAAACCGGGTCTCTGTTAATAGGTCCCAATTGTCCAGGTATTATCACCCCGGGTGCCTGCAAGATCGGCATCATGCCGGGCCCCATGCATACACCCGGTCACATTGGCATTGTGTCGCGCTCCGGAACGCTGACCTACGAAGCCGTGTTTCAAACCAGTCGTTGCGGATTTGGCCAAAGCACCTGTATTGGTATTGGCGGAGACCCGATTCATGGCATGGATTTTATTGACTGCCTGGAACTGTTTGAAGCCGATAAAGATACCCACGGCATCGTTATGATCGGTGAGATCGGCGGCAATGATGAAGAGCACGCCGCTGCTTATATTCAGCAGCATGTAAGCAAACCGGTAGTGGCCTATATTGCCGGTGTGACTGCGCCGCCGGGTAAGCGTATGGGACATGCCGGCGCCATTATCAGCGGTCGCCAGGGTACCGCCGAGGCCAAGATCAGGGCACTGGAAGCGGCCGGTGTAAAGGTGGTGCGCTCGCCCGCGGAGATCGGGGCGGGTATGCAGGCAGCCATGTCAGGTTGAACTACCTGGCTGAGCGCCAGTTTTTATATTTAATAGCCACAGAATCCACGGAAGGACATGAAAAGATTTCTATTAAGATATTTATTTTTCCGTGTCCTTCCGTGGATTCCGTGGCGATAATTTCTATCTTTTCCTTTTAATACATACTATGACCAGCAAGCCGCAATCAGGATTACGTGTCGTCATGGCACAACTGGACTTTCTCGTCGGTGATATCTATGCCAATACAAACAGGATACTGAAGGCCTCTCTGGAGGCGCGTGATAGTCTGGGGGCAGACATTATTGTCTTTCCGGAACTGTCACTGACCGGCTATCCGCCCGAAGACCTGTTGCTCAGGTCGCATTTCATTGCACATGTCGAGTCCGCCGTGGAATACCTGCGGCAGCAAATTACCGGCATCGCAGCCATTATTGGCTACCCGTTAAAACAGCAGGAAGCCTTGTTCAATGTGGCCGGCGTGTTTCAGGATGGCGAAATTACTGTTTATCGCAAGCAGCATTTACCCAATTACAGTGTGTTCGATGAAAAGCGTTACTTTTCACCGGGAGAGCGCCCCTGTGTTGTGAATATCAAGGCTGTGCCCGTCGGTATAACCGTGTGCGAGGATATCTGGGAACCCGGTCCTGTGCGCCAGACGACGGCTGCGGGCGCCCGGCTGTTAATCAATATCAATGCGTCTCCCTTCCATTCAGGCAAGCGTGAAGAACGCGAGATGTTACTGGCTTGCCTCGCCCGCAAGTCGGAAATACCGATGATGTACGTCAATCTGGTGGGTGGTCAGGATGAACTGGTATTTGATGGCGGGTCATTCGTGGTTGATCAGCACGGCGAACTCACCCGGCGGGTAGCGACCTGCGAGGCCGGCTTGTTTCCGGTGGATTTCAGGGTGAATGGGACCATCACCCCGTTGCCGGGAGAGTGCGTGCCGCATGAAAATGAGGTTGCTGAAATCTATCGGGTGCTGGTGCTGGGTGTGCGCGACTATATAAATAAAAACCGCTTTGCGGGCGCAGTGCTCGGTCTCTCCGGTGGTGTCGATTCTGCGTTAACGCTGGCTATCGCGGCAGATGCCATCGGGGCGGACCGG
>JAQBDO010000436.1:0-9640 GCA_032124375.1 Gammaproteobacteria bacterium | reverse complement strand
GGAATCGCGGCCATTTCCTCGGGCGTCTCCCAGGCAGCGGCGCGCACAATAATATCGAGCCGCTCTTCACCGTCGAAGAAATCGCCCGCATACAAGCCATCACCAATGGCGCGTGACACCTGCGCCAGCACGTCCCTGTTCCAGCCGGCCTCGGCAATACGACGTTCATCCGGCACCAGCCGTAACTCCGGTTCCGCCAGTTCCAGCCCCGGGGATGGTGTCACATTCGCCTCCGGCCACTCCCTTGTCAATGCCGCAAATCCGGCACTGGCGGCCTCAAGCAAACGATCCAGATCACCCCCCTGGATATCCATATCAACGGTACGCCCGCCACGCGAACCACCAAACAGCGAGGACTGCCTGGCAAAGGCAATGGTGTCCGGGAAGCCGCGGATAGCATTATTGATGACACCCACCAGTTCCTTTGCACGGCTTCCGTCCGCTGCACGGGCGCCCATGAAAACACCGCCGTTATAGGCGATAAAGAAATAGTGCTTGATAAGCGGTTGTTTTTCGCCACTCACATACGCTGCCAGTCGCTCTGCCACGACATCACCCATCTCGGATTTCAGGTGTTCAACATTGACGCCGGGTGGCGGCTGCACAAAGGCAAATACCAGGTTGCGGTTGCCATCCGGCAGATAGTCCGCATGCGGTTTCAGCAACAGCGTCAACAGCAACGGCGCACTAATCAGCAAAACAATCAACTGCAAACGTCGCCCGGGCGATTCCGTCCACGTCATAATGCGTTGTGTCAGCCCTTCCCACCAGTGGCTATGCGGGTCGTTGCTGTTGACCGTCAGCAACCACTGGTTGGTCAGGGTCGGCAGGACAATCAGCGCCATCAACATGGAAGCGATGACGGCAGCGGAAATCGTCAGCGCCAGATCGGAAAACAACTGCCCTGCCTCATCCGGCAAAAACACCACCGGCAGAAAGATGGCCACTGTGGTTGCTGTTGATGCAACCAGCGCACCACGCACCTGTTGCGCTCCCTCGAAGGCGGCCTCCACCCGGCTACCGCCCGCTTCTCGCAAGCGCACAATATTCTCCAGCACCACAATCGAGGCATCCAGCACCATGCCGACAGAGAACGCCAGGCCGGCAAGTGAAATAACATTAATGCTACTGCCGCTGATATCCAGCACACTGAACGCGAACAGTAGCGACACCGGAATGGCAAAGGCCACCAGCAAGGTCGCGGGGAAGCGGCGCAAAAACCACCACAACACACACACCGCCAGTACGATGCCGAGCAGCAGATTGCCAAACAGCATCTGCAGCGAACGATTGATATAAACGGTCTCGTCGTAGACCTGCTGCATCTGCAGACCCGCCTCCAGCAACGACCCGGCAGCCAGTTCATCCGCGGCTACCCTCAGGCCATCCATCACTGCAAGTACATTGACGCCGCTTTCCCGGTGCGCATTGACTGCAATGGAAGAACCACCGTTGTTGATCACAAAACTTTCAGGATCTGCCATGCGCACATCCACCTCGGCCACATCACGCAACAGCACCGGACGCCCGTCGCGCCAGTCGAGCACCATGTCACCCAGCTCCTCGACCGTAAAGGCGCCGGTAAAGCGCAGCGTGTAGCGCCGCTTGCCGACATCGGCAGTACCCGCCGACACATCCTTGCTGGAACCCGCCAGTTGCGCAACCACCGGCACCTCGATACCCAGACTGGCTGCCTTGTAGGGATCAAAGGTGATACGTACTTCACGTGGTCGACCACCGCGCACCTCGGACATGGACACGCCGCTGACACGCTCCAGGCGGGTCTGTACCACATCCTCGACAAAATCCAGATAGGAAACGATATCGCGATCATTGCCCGGCAATGGCTTGATAATAAACCAGGCAATGGCCCGGCTGCGTTCGCCGACGGTACTCAACACCGGCTCATCGGCATCATCCGGGTAACTGCGCACACGGTTCAGGCGATTCAACACATCAACCAGCCCGCGTTGCAGATCGGTACCCACGGCAAAGGTGATCGTAATGCGCGCACTGCCACGTTGTGCCGTCGACTCCATTTCGGTCATGCCCTGCAGGCCACGCAACACCTTTTCCTGTGGTTCGATAATTTCAGCCTCGACTTCCTGCGGGGCCGCAGCCCGCCAGCTGGTTGTCACTGAAATGGTGGGGCGTTCAATTTCCGGGGTCAACTGAATCGGCAAGCGCGACAGGCTGATCAGGCCAAATAACATCACCAGGAACACGCCGACCAGCGCCGCCGTATGGTTATCCAGCGCCTGCCGTATCAGGCTCACCCGCCGGCTGCCGGCTGTTCCGGGGTCACTTCCTGCCCGGCACGCAGTCGTTCGGCACCGCGGGTAACCACTGCATCGCCCGGATTAATATCACCAATGACCTCTATATAGTCACCTTCAGCCATACCGGTTTCAACCACAATGCGCTCGGCAGTGTTGTCTTCAAGAATACGGAACACCGTGGTGCCATCACGACGCAGCACCAGCGCATCCCGCGGTATCACAATGGCAGCACGGGCTGCGGCCACCGGAATGGCAACGCGCACACTCTGCCCGGCAGACCATAGGCCTGCCTCCAGCAACAATCGCAACTCATACAAACGCGACTGATCATCACCGACCGGCACCACGGTACGTACCGTGCCGGTCGCCGGCTGCCCGGCAATCGTCAGACCCAGACGGGCACCGGTTTGTATAAAAGGCAAGGCCGTCACCGGAATCCAGGCCTGCGCTTCCAGCGAGACGCTATCAACCAGTCTGACAATGGGTGTGCCGGGGTCAGCCCATTCCCCTGCCTGGATAAACTGTTCGGTAACGACTCCGGCAAACGGCGCCTTGATAAGTGTGCGCTGCTGTTTTTCCTGCGTCTGCGCGATCCGGGATTTTGCCGAGGTCAGTTCACTGCGGGAAATCGCGAGGTCCCGTTGCGCCTGCTCAAGACGACTGATTGCGGCATTGTTGTCCTTTGCGAGCCTGGTCAGGCGCTGCGCCTCTGCCTGGTTAAAATTGACATTGGCCTGTTCACGCGCCAGCCGCGCCTGTTCCTCGACCAGCACTGCCCGGATCAATACATCATCGAGTCGCGCCGCCGCCTCACCGATCTCCAGTGGCGTACCCACCTCTGCCACCCAGAGTACCAGGCCATCCACCTGCGCCGCCAGACGCGAGTCATTGCGGCTGATCACCGTACCGGCGACCTGGATCAGGGGCGTCATCTCGCGGCTCTCGGCAGCTACCACCACCACCGGCGCACCCCCCGCCGCGAGCACCGGCGACAGCAGGCCGACAGCGGGCAGGGACATCACCATGGCAGCCAGCCAGGGCCACAAAATATTGTCTGTCCGGGGGTGCAAGTACCTTCTCCTAAGATAGCCAAGCGCATCAACAATAGCAGATATGTCACTGAAATTCATAAAGAGAAGACACCTCATGTGCTACATGAGGTGGTGGCATTTCAGCTATCGGGGGGGGGGAACACTGACAGTCCGGTTTTGACCCGGCTGATAGCGGACACAGTCTGTTCCTGCAGGTGCGTCTATTATTTGCAGGAGCGCTTTTCAAGCGCGAAGTATGCGGCAAACCGATCGTGGACGAGATCCGCCCCTGCAGGTGCATAAATTGCGGCAGGAACGCATCGCAATCCGCGCCGGGCTGAGGATTACAGCTTGCCGACGAAGTTCACGAACCAGCCATTGTTTTGATAATCCAGATTTGTCAGGTCATCACTGAAATCGGTGAAATTGTAGCCGACGCCGATTTTCAGGTGATCGTTGATATGACGGTCGATGCCCAGCAAGGCACCCTGGCGGTTGTCATCGGCCTCTTCCACGTCCAGCCAGCGATATTCAAGCAGCCCGTCCCATTGTCTGGTGAGATGGTAACGCCCGCGCACCACGGCCAGTCGCTTCACCGTGCGGAACCAGCGACCCTCATCACGATTCTGACGCACCTCACCGCGCTTCCATGCCAGCTTGCTACCCAGCTCCCAACGCCGGTTGAGGTCGTAGATACCCTCAAGCGATACCACGTGGGAACGCTCATTGGTATTCGCATCTGCCTGGCCGGCACTGTCAAGATCATACAGGTAGGTGTACTTGCTCAGAATATTCAAACGGTCCTGATACACCGGACGATAGGCCAGCCCGACATCAAACTCGGCAAAGCGGGCGTCATCCTGGCCGGTTTCGTGGTTGTCGCTATAGGAAAAATTCAGTTTGCCCACCCCGGTCCATTCTTCGTTAATCAGAAAACGCAGGTTATTCGCGGTCAGCCATTGTGTCTCGTCATCATCACCGCGATCCCTGCGATACTCCAGCCGGTTACTGACATCCAGTCGTTCGCCCTGGTAACGCGCACCAAGACTGACGGCGTTGCGCTCCAGACCGTCGTCATCATTATCCGGGTTGCTGTTTTGAAACAGCGCTGTCAGCGTCCATTCCTTCGTAGCCGTGAAATCCAGTCCATAGACAGTACTGAGCCCGCTCTGCTCACCGCCACTGCTGAACTGTTTCTCGGTGAATACACGCAGGCTGTTGCCCACCTGGCGACGTTGACCGAAGACAGCAACACCCTTGCGGCCGTCCGACCGGTCTGTCGACAAAACATAACTGGTGTACATGGAGTAATCGTTACCGACCTTGTAGTCCGCGCCCAGCTGTAACGCCTCACCGCGGTTACCGGTACTGCCTTCCGCATTCAATGTCACGCGCTTGCCGGCACGCGCCTTCAGCCCCAGCGTGTACAGGTTATTGGCATCGTAATCGGAATCCCGTCTCACCGCGGTCTGCACGCGAGTGTAGACACTGGTCCCGGGGGCCAGCGCATAGTCGACCCCGGCACCGGCCAGGGTGGCGGCACTGGAAGATTCACCTTGCGGGTCTTCATTGATATAACGCAGCTCACCACTCAGCGTCCACGCACCATTGGTCCGGTAATCCGCCTGCGCACTGAGCGAGCGTTCGTCGCTATCGCCATGCTTGTCGACTACCGCGCCCCGCACACCCAGCTTCAGCTTTTCGGTTGCCTGCCAGTCGGACTCCGCACCGTACTCGGTGGTCTCGATACCGTCATCGATACGCGCTATCGAGAAATGCTTGTCACGGTGCTTCCACCAGGCAGCCGACAGGCCCTCGGCACGCCCCTGCGTCACCTCGGCATGGTTGACCCTGGCCTCCAGCTTGATCGCATCACCGCTGATATTTTCACTGCTAGAATTGTTCAATGACGAGAATGACAGACCACCATTGTCCGATGAATAATCGTCAGTGGTCTGGCGCGCATCACTACGGGCATATTCTGCCTTTATGTAGGTTCCTGTCCCGTGACGCAGGGTGACATCCGCGCCCTTCAACTCATAGCTGGTACCATCACGGTCCTCATGCACATAGGTGCCACCCAGGCCCAACCGGTCCGTCAGCCAGTCCTTGCCACGCGCCCCGTAGGTCATCTTGTCGCTGTCGAACTCATCCGGGACATATTCGTAGTCCACCATCAGGAACATGTCGTTACCGTCCAGCGGCTGGTCCTTGATAATCGAGGGTGATGAACTGGAGGTCACCTGTGCGAGTGGCCGGTTCAGAATAATGCGACCCTGAATATTATCCACCTGGTAATCGCCGCCCGCCTGCAGGGTAATATTTTCCATCACGCGGTTGGTGTCGCGTTCACGCACTTCTACCCAGACCTTCTCGGAACCCTGCACAATATCGGTATTGCGCAGATAATACAGGCTGCCGCCGGTACCGCTAAATTCATTATGTGCAAAGGCGGTGTTGGGTTCCGAACCAAACACCGTCAACTCGGTTTCAGGGTCACCGAAACGGGTGGTATCGACATCACGGTATTCCATCAGCCCGCCATAGAGACTGCGGTCATATTGAATGTATTCGTTGCCGGTAATACCGGTATTGAAATTGCCCCACAGGGCCTGCGACTTGTCCCATTCGACACGCCCGTAGAAACGTCCCTGGGTGTCAACATCAGTGGTGGTCACAGACTCATCGCCGAAAGTCGGGTAATAGCGATCCGGATCAAGACGACGGAACACGCTGTGCGGGTCTTTTCTGTCAAGATCGCTGAATATATCGCCGAGATCTTCTTCCGTGGTATCAAGCTGTGCCGTGACGCGGTATTTACCCGCAAACTTACCCTTCATATAAAACGCCAGACGACCGTCACTCACGGAACCGTCCTGATCACTCTCATCCGACAGCGCCCCGGAACTGCCGGAGAAATTGTTTTCGCCCAGGGTGACATCGGCAATACCGACCATAAACAGGTAGCCGCCACTGACCTTCACATCCAGCGGACGGTGCCAGGTCTCGTTGCGGGCATCGGTTACACCGACATCCATCTGATACTCACCGGCTGGCAGGATGCGTTCAACGGCAAACGTACCGTGACTGTCCACCGGCACGACCTCGCCATCAATGGTCAGCGCATAGTCGGCAGGCACATCACTACCGTGTATCCGCACCCGGCTGCCGGACAGCAGTATGGTCTGGCGCACCAGAGAACTCTCACCATAACCATTCAGCGTCTCGTCCAGCCTGACAGGCTCCCCAACACTGCTGCTGACCGGGTCACCGACATACAAACCGGAAACAGCTGTTTCATCAAAGCGGCCATCGGCATCAAACACCCGCAACACGTACACCAGTTCATCACCGGCACGCAACGCTTGACCCAGGTCAGTTTCACCACTCCATTCGACACCCGTTTCGTAGGCCATGGTGTTGCCGCCAAACGTCTTCAGTGGCGTAATCAAATCGGTGTCGCTGGCGTCATACACACCCAGCTCCCAGCGCTCAATAAAATGACTGTAGTTAGTGTAAAGACGAAATACCGCTGGCTGCGTAAAACGTCCGTCGCTAACCGATATAAACGCAGGCCCGCTGACACTCAGCCGGGGGTCGATGATGGCCGGATCTTCTGTGGCCCACACGGTGCCGCCATCACGCAACTGCAGGCGCCCGTTGAAGATGACATCGACCCGGCGATTGTCTGCCTGTCCCTCTGCCGTTGCATTGCCAGAGCGTGGTTCGAGTTCGCCGCGACTGACAACATCGATCACCATGCCATTGTCATCGGCACATGCCGTGCTGACACAACTATCAGGTTCCCCGGCATGCGCCGCGGGTATCAGCACATCAACGAGCCCCGCCAGCAGCCTGTCCAGCCCGGTCGACCGGAACTCCAGCGAACTGCGCTGGCCGGCAGGGGGCGCCACCTGTACATCCACCTGCTCCATTAAGGACTTGTCGAGCAACTCGCCCAGCGCCCGCCTGACACTGTCCGCGCGGCGCTGTCCGAGCTTGAGGTTGTAGCCGGCAGTACCCCTGTCATCGGTATGCCCGCTGATACTGATCACACCACAGCGATACTGGCGAATGGCATTGGCGATTTTCGTCAGCATCGGCTGGTTGGCCGCCTTGATCACGTCGCTGTCGGTTTCGAAGAACACGTCGCCGAGACGGATGCGGGCGACCTTCTCCGGCAAAACCTGACCAGGCAGGCGCACACCGAAGTTGAGCTTGTTCATCAGCCCGCCGGTGATACGTATTACTCTTGGATTTTCCGTTGTAAATTCGCTACCTGCAGGCAATGTCGCAGAATCGACCTTAAGGATATAATTACGTCCGCGCGACAGCTTCCCCGGGTCCACATCGGCGATATGGTAGCGACCACGGGCATCTGTCTCGATCAACAGACCACCCACCGTCGCCAGCCTGACACCCGCAATGCCCGCTTCCTCGAGGCCATAATTGGTGATGCTGACCACCAGGTCATAACCATGTTCGGCCGCCACCACCCGCCGCTCGACCACAATATCCTGTGCGGACATGCCGCCTGCCACATCACCTGCCGGTTCAAGCAGCTGCCGCCCGGACGCATCAATCGTAATATGCGTACCCTCAGCGGTGGTTACCCGGATGACCGGAGTGGACACGTTATGCATGCCGACGCGCAGGGTGACGCGGTGCTGCTCTGGCAGATCGGCAACACTGTGTCTGCCGGTGAGCTCACCCAGTTTCACACCGGCAGCCAGCGGCGCACCCTTGCTATCCGCGACCCGCGTGGATACACCGTCCCGCTCTATGCGGGTACTACCCTTGATATAGACAGAGGCGTCAAGCTCACCAGTTACGGTCAGACCGGTGGCCAGCCCGTCATCCTGCCAGCCGTCACCATCACGATCATGAAACACCTTGCCAATTATAGTGGTCTTGTCGAAAATCGGGTCCGCGACCACCGAGATTTTGGCCGTCGCGGTGTTACCCGCGGCTGAACCATTGAACAACGGCGTGGCACGGTTGATATATTCACCGGCACCGACACCGGCACCGACACGCAGCAGGTACCTCACTTGCAGCGTCTCACCAACAGAAAAGTCCAGGTTGGTGAATTCAATGGGACGGTTACCGACGGGCTTGATCGCGACCTCATCATCGTCCTGCGTCCCCAGTTCGCCATCATTGCCGGCGCGGATCAGTTGGGCAGAATCCTCCACATACTTGAACCCGCCCGGAATCAGGTCACTCAGGGTAATGCCGTTCACCGCACCTGCTGCAACATTTTGTGCGGTCAGCGTATAGAACACCATGTCGCCGACACTGACCTCGCGCCTGGCAACTGACTTGCTGAGCACAATATCCCCATCGGTAATGGTGACCGGATCAAGCGGTATGTGGTTATTGAGCACATCCGGATCACCACTGGCCAGTTCGAAGCCTAGATAATAGGTTGTCGGATCAGCACCGCCGGGAGCAACGTTATTAGGCACCACCAGATAGGGATTACCGAACCCGGTGGGGTCCAGCGGAGTCGACTGCGGGGCAATAGCGGTTGATGGCGGTGCCTGATAACCAGCGGGTTCAGCAACGGCGAGGGTATAGACTGCCGCAGTTACCGGACAGGCAGGATCCGCTCCGGGAACCAGGTCAAAGCGATACTGCCCGGACAGATTAGAGGCCTGCCCCTGCTGGTTGGCACTGATGAAACAGGCAATCGGCAAGGCAGTCCCGCCATCATCAAGCAGGGTCAGGACTGCCCCTGAAAGTGGATGTCGACTCACCGAGTCATACACGACACCCTGTGGATCGACCGGCAGGCTTTGGTCAATACTGGTGACACCCGGGTCAAGCGTGAGGCCGGCGATCTGGCCCCAAACGACATTGTTGTCCGGGTGCTCGAAATCAATACTGTAGCCGGCGCCCGGCGTCAGGTCGGTAAATTCGTAGAAGCCGTTACTGTCTGTCGTGGCAGTGTCGGAGAGCAGTCCGTTCTGGAATAACTGCACCACCCAGTTCGGCAACAACGGCTCTGATACCTGGTAGGCGTCATCATGATTCTCGTCCAGCCAGACGATACCATTGACTGCCGAGATGGCCGGCACCGTCACCAACACATCCACACTGTAATTGTCGCCTGCTACCGTCGGATCACTCTCATCCGCACTCACCGCACTGATCGTATTCGTGATCGTGTTCCCGCCCTGGCCCGCATCCACCACCGCATCGATCGTCAACGTCGCCGCCGCGCCATTCAACAGACCGCCTACCGTCCACACGCCCGTGCCACTCACATAACTCGTTCCCGCCGACGCCGCATGCGTCACATACGTCAACCCTCCCGGCAACAGGTCC
>JAQBDO010000435.1:0-4669 GCA_032124375.1 Gammaproteobacteria bacterium | reverse complement strand
TGCTGCGATTTGCGGCTGTGTTACTCGATGCACTGTGGCCGCTGCTTGAATGGATGTCGCGTCTGGATTTTTCACAATGGCATCAGCATGAACCACTGGCATGGACATTGATCCCGGCCTTTATCGGCTTGGCGATTGTGTGTGTGCCGCGCGGTGTACCAGGCCGATGGCCCGGGCTGTTGCTGTTGTTGCCACTGTTTATGGTTAAGCCGGCAGGACCCGCCATCGGCGAGGCACGCGTGACCTTGCTGGATGTGGGGCAGGGGCTAGCGGCCGTTGTGCAAACCCGGCATCACGCGCTGGTCTATGATACCGGGCCACGTTTCAGTGAAACATTCGATACCGGGCAGGCGGTGGTGGTCCCCTTTCTCCGTAATCAGGGGATCCGGCGACTGGATACCCTGATGGTCAGCCACGGCGACAATGATCACATTGGCGGTGCGGCCTCTGTGCTGGCCGCATATCCTGCTGTTGAGGTGTTATCCAGTGTGCCAGAAGAGTTGCATGTGGCCCATGCGCAAGCCTGCAGGCGTGGTCAGCAATGGGACTGGGACGGGGTCCGGCTGTCGATCCTGCACCCGGCAAGCAGGCACGAACTGTCAGGCAATAATGCCTCGTGTGTACTGCGTATCGAGAGCCAGGGTGGGCAGGTTGTACTGCTGACAGGAGACATTGAGCGGCAGGCAGAACAGACATTATTGCGTGAACAACGGGACAAATTACCCGCGGATGTGCTGGTGGTCCCGCATCACGGCAGCAAGACCTCCTCAAGCCGGCCGTTTGTCGAGGCCATCGGTCCGGACTATGCCCTGATACCGAGCGGTTATCGCAATCGCTTTGGATTTCCGAAACAGGTGATTTCAGACCGCTATGCAGATGTCCATGCCGCTGTTGAACAGACCGGCCTCAGCGGGGCACTGACCGTTACGCTGTCGGCGACACCCGGGGAGCCGAAAATCCAGCGTCACAGGGACTCGGTGCGACGCTATTGGCATCCGGTAAATAATCCCTGAAACACGGTATGGCTGCCGCGATAAATACAGTATGATTTGCATCGTTTCCAGATTCCGATAATGCGAAGGAAGGTGAGTAGTGCTAGAACTGGTGAGGGCAGGCGGCTGGTTGATGCTGCCAATTATTTTGTGTTCGGTGATCGCGTTGGCCATCATCGTTGAACGACTCTGGTCATTGCAGGTGCGGCGTGTTCTGCCCAAGCATCTGGTTGCACAGGTCTGGCGCTGGGAGAAGATTCATCAGCTAAATGATGAACACCTCAAGGAACTGCAGGCCAGTTCACCGCTGGGCTCCATACTGGCGGCCGGTATTATCAACCGCCACCAGAGTCGTGATGTGATGAAAGAAAGCATTGAGGACACCGGGCGGCATATTGTTCACGAGCTGGAACGTTATCTCAATTCACTCGGCACCATTGCGGCGATTACTCCCTTGTTGGGGTTGCTCGGAACCGTCATTGGCATGATCAAGGTATTCGCAACCATCACGACACAGGGCGTTGGCGATCCGGGGGCACTGGCCGGCGGTATTTCGGAGGCGCTGATTACTACGGCGGCGGGCATGTCCGTTGCGATTCCGACACTGATGTTTTATCGCTATTTCAGAGGCAGGGTCAGGATGCTGGTGCTGAAGATGGAGCAGGAAGCGCTGACGATGATTGAAATCATGCATGGGCAGCGTCAACCTGACCCTGATCAGGGGTAACCGGCCATGAATTTACAGCCCGGTGGAGAGGATGAACCAGATGTCAATTTAACGCCGTTAATTGATGTTGTGTTCCTGTTGCTGATTTTTTTTATGGTATCGACAACTTTTGAGCATCAGTCGCGTATCCAGATCGACTTGCCTGAAGCCACGGCTTCACCAGTCGAGGTTGACGAGGAATCCATCGAGATCATCATCGATGCACAGGGGCGTTACTTTATTGGTGAAGAGCAGGTGGTTAATACCGAACTGAAAACACTGAAGAGTGCTATCAGCAAGGCTGTTGGTGAGCGCGAAACGGCCCCGGTCACCATACGTGCAGATGCCAAAACGCCACACCAGGCAGTCATTACCGCGCTGGATGCCACCAGCCAGCTTGGCCTGACACACATATCTCTGGCGACATCAAAGATCCAGGAAGAATAGCCGGCGTTGCTGTGGTTTTTTTCAAGGTGATATGAAGCGCCTGGACTATTACTGGTATGCACGCAGCCCGTGGCTGCTGTTGCTAACCCCGCTCTCGCTGGTGTTCCGGGTGGTTGTCTGGCTGCGACGGTTTGCCTATCGTGCTGGTCTGCTGCGAAGTTACAAAGTCTCTCTGCCGGTGATCATTGCCGGCAATATCACTGCGGGCGGTACCGGCAAGACGCCTCTGGTTATCTGGCTGGCTGATTACCTGCGCGGCAAGGGTTACCGCCCCGGGATCATCTCACGTGGTTATGGTGGCAAGGCGAGCAGTTGGCCACAGCAGGTTCGCCCGGATAGCGACCCCGCCATGGTGGGTGATGAGGCCGTCTTGCTGGCGGGCGCGACCCGCTGTCCCATGGCCGTGGGACCGGACCGGGTAGCGGCTGCCAGGGCGCTGATCGAACACAGTGATTGTAATGTCATTTTGAGTGATGACGGTCTCCAGCATTATGCGCTGCAGCGTGATATCGAGATTGTCGTTATTGATGGTGTCCGGCGTTTTGGCACCGGATTTTCAATTCCGGCAGGGCCCATGCGTGAGCCTGCCAGGCGTTTGCAGGAAGCTGATCTGGTGGTTATTAATGGCCTGGGCAGCAGCCAGGAACACCAGATGAGAATGAACCTTGGTGACGCGCACAACTTGCTGGATGGTGATGTCACACGCCGCTTATCCAGCTTTCAGGGCAAGGCGGTGCATGCTGTTGCCGGTATTGGCAACCCTGAGCGGTTTTTCCAGTCCCTGCAGCAATTGGGAATCCAGCTGGAAAAACATACATTTCCCGATCATTATCAATTTACTTCTGCTGATATTCGTTTCGATGGTAACAAACCGGTCATTATGACGGCGAAAGATGCGGTAAAATGCCGTCACTTTGCGAGGGAGAACGACTGGTATATACCGGTCACGGTGCAAATGCCTCCCGGGTTTTGTCAGCGTCTGGATGGGTTGCTGGCGGACAGGGTAGACAGTCATGACTAGTACTCTTTTAACCTGATAATAACGTATGCTGAACGCCAGATTTGTTTTTATAGCCACGGAAGCACACGGAATGACACGGAAAAAAGTATTTTAAGTTATTTATTGTCCGGTGTTTTTCCGTGTGCTTCCGTGGCAATCATAGCCGTCTTTATCAGGTTGAGGCAGTACTAGCCAGGTGTTTAAACAGACAGTTATATTTTCAGGAGCCTTTTGTGGATAAAAAATTACTGGATATACTCGCATGCCCGGTTTGCAAGGGACCACTTGTCTATCAACCGGATAAAAACGAATTGATTTGCAAGCCTGATCGCCTGGCTTACCCGATCAGGAATGATATTCCGGTGATGCTGGAGGAGGAGGCCAGACAATTACCGGCGGATGAAGAAGTCTGAGCCAGCTGATGGCAGACTTGGCATTCAAGGTTGTTATTCCTGCGCGTTTTGCCTCAACCCGGTTGCCGGGTAAGCCATTGCTGGATATTGCCGGGCGCCCGATGTTGCAGCATGTCCATGATCAGGCACTTAAAAGTGGCGCGGGTGAGGTCATTATCGCAACCGATGATCAGCGTATCTTTGACGCGGCCACTGGTTTTGGTGCCAGCGTCCGCATGACGTCAGCCACGCACGAGTCGGGCACGGAGCGTCTTGCAGAGGTTGCAGCAGAGATGGGCTGGGATGATGAGGTCGTGGTGGTGAATGTACAAGGTGATGAACCGCTGTTGCCGCCTGCGCTTGTCAGGCAGGTTGCCGAGGGACTGGCCGGCAATCCTGCCGCAGCTGTTGCAACACTGGCTTACCCGATCAATGACAGGGATGAAGTCAGTGATCCAAATATAGTGAAGGTGGTGCTGGACAAGGACGGCTATGCACTGTATTTCAGTCGCGCTGCGATTCCCTGCCGGCGTGATGAGCCCGCAGGGGAGCAGGCAATGTCTGCGCTGCGACATATTGGTCTGTATGCGTACCGTGCAGGCTTCCTCAGGCACTATAAGGGTCTGCAAGCCTCGCCGCTTGAAGCTATTGAAAAACTCGAACAGTTACGTGTTTTATGGAACGGCATGAAAATACATGTCGGTATGGCAAGTGAGATGCCCGGTCACGGTGTTGATACCGAGAGCGACCTGCGTCGTGTCGAAAAAATATTGTCCGGCAACTGCAGCAGCTAACAGTACAGCCGGTTTTATCAGGAGTCAGAAATGGTCAGGGTTCTTTTTGTTTGCATGGGCAATATCTGCCGGTCACCCACTGCGCAGGGTGTTTTTGAAAGACTGCTGGAAGATCATGGTCTTACTGATATTATAGAGATCGATTCAGCAGGGACGCACGCCTATCATGTCGGTGAACGACCTGACGCGCGCGCTTCTGCAGCGGCACTGAAACGTGGCATTGATCTCAGCACCCAGCAGGCCCGTCGGATTAGCCCGGATGATTTTGACAGCTTTGATTATGTGCTGGCCATGGACCGTGATAATTATGACATCCTGGCAGCGGAGTGTCCGTCCGG
>JAQBDO010000434.1:0-7866 GCA_032124375.1 Gammaproteobacteria bacterium | reverse complement strand
GAAGTTATCGATAACAGTGTTGACGAGGCGATTGCCGGTCATGCAACGCGTCTGGATGTAAGGGTAATCAAGGATGGCTCACTCGAAGTCAGCGATAACGGACGAGGTATGCCGGTTGATATTCACCCGGAAGAAGGCGTGCCGGGGGTCGAGGTGGTACTGACACGGTTGCATGCCGGTGGCAAGTTTTCGGCCAAGAGCTACCAGTTTTCCGGCGGCCTGCATGGTGTCGGTGTCTCTGTGGTGAATGCGCTCTCAAAACACCTGGAAGTATGGGTACGCCGTGGTGGCAAGGAATACAACATGTCTTTTTCCAATGGTGAGAAGGCGTCATCACTGGAAGAGGTGGGCACTGTCGGCAAGCAGAATACCGGTACCACGCTGCGGTTTTGGCCGGATCCGAAATATTTTGACTCCGCGAAATACTCGTTACCGCGACTGAAGCATGTGTTGCGTGCCAAGGC
Organism: Gammaproteobacteria bacterium; assembly: GCA_032124375.1. Classification (GTDB taxonomy): domain Bacteria; phylum Pseudomonadota; class Gammaproteobacteria; order UBA9214; family UBA9214; genus UBA9214. Next base: position 7,402 of record JAQBDO010000434.1, on the reverse strand, counting down.
AGTGTTGTGTCCGGGTCTGCACGTGACCTATCAGGACGAAGCCAGTGATGAGCAACTGGAATGGTGTTATGCAGATGGCCTGCGCGACTATCTTGCCGGGGAACTGGGTGATACGCCGATACTGCCGGAAGAACCTTTTGTCGGGCGCATGGCAGGTAACAGTGAAACTGCCGAGTGGGCGCTGGTGTGGTTGCCGGAAGGCGGTGAACCGGTAGCGGAGAGTTATGTCAATTTGATCCCCACGGTGCAGGGTGGAACGCATGTCAATGGACTGCGTATGGGGCTGACCGAGGCGGTGCGCGAGTTCTGCGAATTCCGCAACCTGTTGCCGCGCGGAGTGAAACTCAGTCCCGAAGATGTGTGGGATCGGTGTAGCTATATTCTTTCTGTAAAGCTGGGAGATCCGCAATTCAGCGGGCAGACAAAAGAACGCCTGTCTTCACGCGAATGTGCCGCGTTTGTTTCCGGTGTGGTCAAGGATGCCTTTGGGTTGTGGCTGAATCATCACACCGAAATCGGCGAGAAGATCGCCTGGCTGGCCATTGAAAGCGCACAGTCGCGGCAGCGTGCCGGCAGGAAGGTGGTGCGCAAGAAGGTCACTACGGGGCCGGCACTGCCGGGCAAGCTGGCAGACTGTACTTCCACAGACAGTGAGCGTTGCGAGTTATTTCTCGTTGAGGGGGATTCTGCCGGCGGTTCTGCAAAGCAGGCGCGAGACCGGGTGTTCCAGGCGATTATGCCGCTGCGGGGCAAGATCCTTAATACCTGGGAGGTAGATCCGTCAGAAGTGCTGGCCTCGCAGGAAGTCCACGACATATCCGTTGCGATCGGTGTTGAACCGGGTGTGAATGATTTGCGTAAATTGCGTTATGGCAAGGTCTGTATTCTTGCGGATGCCGATTCTGATGGCGCGCACATCGCCACATTGTTATGTGCGCTGTTCCTGCGGCATTTCCACTCACTGGTTGAGGCCGGAAATGTCTATGTGGCGATGCCGCCTTTATATCGCATTGATGCCGGCAAAGAAGTCTATTACGCGCTGGATGATGCCGAGAAGCAGGGTGTGCTGGACCGGATTGCGGCTGAGAAGATCAAGGGTAAAGTCATGGTGCAACGCTTCAAGGGCCTGGGCGAGATGAACCCGATGCAATTACGTGAAACCACGATTGCGCCGGAAACCCGCCGTCTGGTGCAGTTGACCATCGATTCAGGCGATGACGCACACAAGATGATGGATATGCTGCTGGCGCGCAAGCGTGCTACCGACCGTCGCAGCTGGCTGGAAACGCGGGGCAACATGGCCGAGGCGTAGATAATAATTACGCAGGTCGGGTTGCAGCGCTGCGCGCCTGATCCGACCTGCATCTTATGCGGAATATAATTTATGGAAACGATTGATATTGATTACGAAGGCATCGAACAGATGCCATTAAAGACCTTTACCGAGAAGGCTTACCTGGATTATTCCATGTATGTCATTCTGGACCGGGCATTGCCGCATATTGGCGACGGTTTGAAGCCGGTACAGCGACGCATTGTTTATGCCATGTCAGAACTCGGCCTGCTGGCTGCCGCCAAACACAAAAAATCGGCACGAACCGTTGGTGACGTACTGGGCAAGTTTCATCCGCACGGTGACTCTGCCTGCTATGAGGCCATGGTGCATCTTGCACAACCCTTTACCTGTCGTTATACGTTAATCGATGGTCAGGGTAACTGGGGTTCCCCCGATGATCCCAAATCCTTTGCCGCGATGCGTTATACCGAAGCACGGCTGACCCCGTATGCAGAGGTGTTGCTGACAGAGTTGGGGCAGGGCACTGTTGAGTGGGCGCCAAACTTTGATGGCACGCTGGAAGAGCCGGTTTTATTGCCGGCGCGGTTGCCGAACGTATTACTGAATGGCGCGGCCGGTATTGCCGTGGGTATGGCAACGGATGTGCCGCCACATAATCTGAGGGAAGTTGCAGAAGCGACCATTCTGCTGCTGGACAAGCCAAAGAGTACCGTTGAGGACTTGTGCGAAATCATCCAGGGGCCGGATTTTCCAACCGGTGCAGAAATTATCACGCCCAGGGCAGAGTTGATTGAAGCCTATAAGTCCGGGTATGGCAGTGTGCGGATGCGCGCCTGCTATGAAGTGGAAAACGACGAAATAATCATTACGGCACTGCCGTACCAGACATCCGGCGGCAAGGTGCTGGAGCAGATTGCCGCGCAGATGATTGCGAAGAAACTGCCAATGGTTGAGGATTTGCGTGATGAATCGGACCATGAAAACCCGACGCGCCTGGTAATCGTGCCGCGCTCAAACCGGGTGGACATTGAAGCGTTGATGCTACATCTGTTTGCCAGCACCGGGCTGGAGCGGACTGCGCGCATTAACCTGAACCTGATTGGTCTTGACGGCAAGCCCAGGGTCAAGAGCTTGCAGGTTATTCTGAAAGAATGGCTTGAGTTCAGGACGGAAACTGTCCGCTTGCGGCTGGAGTATCGTCTCGACAAGGTTAATAGTCGTCTGCATTTGCTGGACGGTCTGCTGGTTGCTTTTCTTAATCTGGATGAGGTTATCCGGATTGTTCGTACTGAGGACAAACCCAAGCCGGTGTTGATCAAGCGCTTCAGTCTGTCTGAAGTACAGGCGGATTATATTCTTGATACCCGCCTGCGCCAGTTGGCGCGTCTTGAGGAAATGAAGATCAGGGGTGAGCAGCAGGATCTTGCCAGGGAGCGTGATGGCTTGAAGCAGATACTGTCATCAAAACAGCGCATGAAGACCCTGATCAAGAATGAAATCATTGAGGACGCCGAGAAGCATGGTGATGCGCGTCGTTCACTGCTGATTGATCGTGCGCCGGCGCAGGCACTGGATGAGACAGCATTGATCCCGAGCGAGGCGGTAACCATTGTATTATCCAAAAACGGCTGGGTCAGGGTAGCAAAGGGGCACGACATTGATCCGACAGAAATGACTTACAAGTCCGGTGACGAGTTTGCCATGTCTGCACGGGGTCGAAGCAATCAACTGGCCGTGTTTATTGATTCCATGGGCAAGACCTATACCTTGCCGACGCATTTCCTGCCGAGTGCCAGGGGGCAGGGGGAACCTCTGAGTGGTCGTTTAAAACCCGCAGACGGGGCACGCTTTGTGGGTGTTATGGCGGGTAGTCCGGAGCAGCTCTTCCTGCTTGCCAGCGATTCCGGTTACGGTTTCACTGTCAAACTCGGCGACTTGTACACCCGCAACAAGGCGGGTAAGGCTACCCTGTCGGTTCCGAAGGGGGCGGGCGTATTACCGCCTGTAGCTGTTCGCAGTCTGCAGGATGACTGGATTGTAGCGGTATCAACGGAGGGCTATATGCTGGTGATACCGCTGGCCGAGTTGCCGCAAATGACGCGTGGGAAGGGTAACAAGATTATTAATATTCCGTCGGCAAGACTGAAGTCCCGTGAAGAATATGTTGCCGCCATACGCTGTATACAGGATGGTGAGAAACTGACTGTGTATGCGGGCAAGAAGCATAAAACCATGAAGGCTGCGGAGGTCGATGAATTTGAAGGAGAGCGTGGTCGACGCGGTCGTAAATTACCGCGAGGTTACCAAAAGGTAGATAGTATCAGCGTTGAGGAGAAGAACTGGTAGCCTTTACCCGCGTCGGCTTCACCGGTAAATTGAGTGCCGGGGACTGCCTGAGCTGCTGACGTTTTAATTCTTCCAGCCGGGCAAGTACCTTGTTGGCGCGTTCAACACGTTCGCGTAACTCCCGGTTGTCGGGGTCCAGCGACAGTGCCCTGGTCCATGTTCTCACCGCCAGCAGGACGTTGTCAGCACGGTATTGTGTATCACCCTGTGTGATCAGTTTGCCTACGTGTACGTCAACGGCATGATCAAGATCATTCTGTGTAGCCTGCACCATGCTGTCACTGGCAGCTGAAGGCGGTATCTGCACAAATGCTGCACGGGCAACTTGCAGATCATCTTTTGCAAGGGCCTGTTGGGTCTCGGCAAGGAGAACTTCGGTCTTCTTTTTCTGATCCTGCTGTTCCTTTTCCCTGTTCTTTTCTTTCCTGGTAGTGATCTTTTTCTGTGCCAGCCGGTTTTCCTGTTTGGTTGCCTGTTTGCGCGACTCTTCGTCCGTATCAATGATGGACAATAATGCGTCTGCTTCCGGTGTCTCATTAAGTGCCTGTGACAGCTGCAGGCAGGTCTTGGCCAAATCAGGTTTGTCCTCGTCCAGGGCCTGTTGCCCATGTTCCAGCAGTTGCGTCGAGAGTGTTATCGCCTCTTTCTGGTGGCGCTGGTGTTCCCAGCGTTGTCCGAGGCTGGGAGATTCCAGGTTGGCCTGTTTGCGGTAAAGTTGTTGCTGGTTGAGAGCGTATTTCGCGCGTGCTATCAACTGGTCGCGCTCGTTGGTTTGTAGCTGTTTTACGCGTTCCTGCTCAATGGTGTTTCGTAGCTCGCGCAAGGATGTGCTATGAGGTATCTTCTGCAGGGTACTGGATAATAATTGAACGGCGCCCAGAAGATCATTGCCGGATTCCAGCGTGCGTGCTTCTGAATAGGTGCTTTCTTCAAAGGAAGCTTCTTGCTTGCTGATTCTGCTCTGTAGTTCCGGGGTGTCCAGAGATGCATGCTTGCTTGTCAGTTGTCGGGCGCGTGCATATTCATGCTCTTCCAGCAGGCGGTTAATACTTTCCGGATTGTCCTGTGGAAGGCCGATCGTGCCCATGCCGGAGCAGCCAGCAATGACGGGGAGCAGCAATACGAGCATGAATCTGAAACATTTATGCATGATCAGGCTCGCCTGTTTCCGAACGTACGATATCTTTAAATTGATCCTCAATAATATCCTGATAATCTATTGCCAGATGTTCTACCCGGTAGGTGCTGACAGGCTTGCTGATTCCCCGCAGCTGTATTGACTGGTATTCTCCAGCCAGTACGCGGCGATTTATGTCATCTCGCATATACATTTCACGCGAAATGACAATCTGATCACCGTTCGATATGCCACAGAGACGTGAAGCAAGATTTACTGTTTCGCCGACTACCGTATATTCCATTCGGTCGCATGACCCCATATTACCTGCCAGCATGCTACCGGTATTAATGCCGATTCTTAATCTCACTGCGGCCAGTCCAAGCGCTTCGCGCTGCAGGTTTTCCCGTGCGATCAGCCTCTGAATCAGGAGCGCGCAACTGACAGCATGAAAGGCATGATCATCATCAGACTCCGGAGCGCCGAAGACCAGCATGACGCCGTCACCCATATACTTGTCAACTATGCCCTGATTAATCGAGCAAGCGCAGGTTATAAGGGTAAAGTAGCGGTTAAGCATGTTGACCAGGTCTTCCGGTTTTGTCTGTTCAGAGATTTGAGTAAAACCGGTTATATCTGCAAACAAAACGCTACCTTCTATGCGCTTTCCGCTGAGTCCGACATTGTCCAGATTTGACAGGATTTGCCTGGCAACACCGGGTGACAAGTAGCGAGAGAGTGCATTCTTGACCTGTGATTTTTCCAGCATGCCTTCAGCCATTTCATTGAAGGCCTGCATCAGTAGTCCTAATTCATCCTTGCGGCGTTCCTTGAATCTGAATGTGTATTCGCCATTACCGATGGCACGGCTGGCCTCGACCAGTTGATCAATCGGCTGTGTAATGCGTCTGCCAAGGGCAAAGGACATGCCGATGCTCAGGGCTATTATCAACAGGGTGGCCCCCGATATCGCCTGCACCGCCTGATGTGTTGATTGCTGCAGCCCGGACTGGCTGAAGGAAACCATTGCATAGCCGGCAGTCACATTCTGAAAGGTGACTGGCTGGATAAAAGACATGACTGACTGCTTGCGCAAACCGGTCAGTGGCTGCCACTGCCAGCTGACAGAGTTACCACTCTCCTGGATAACGTCTTTGATGAACTTGTGTGTTAACGGGTTGTTTTCTTCGTGCAGGGTGCCGGCATGGTTGGTGATAGCACCATCGAGTGCAATGATGGCGGTGCCGAGGACGCTGCCGTTGTTCGAGAAGCTGCTGGTGATGGCATCCAGCGCCAGTTCGTCATCAGCAAGCAGGGGCTCCCGGGCAGACTGTGCCATCAGCTGTACCAGGGTTAAACCCTGCTCGCTGATTTGATCCCGTAGCTGTCCTGTTTGCTGCTGTACAATTATGCTACCCAGCAACATCATGCAGCCTACGACCAGTACTGTAATAAAGAACGAGAGTTTGTATGCCAGCGGCATACGCTGTGCTTTCTCGCTGAGAATGTCCCAGATATTGGCGCTGCGCGCCTGCTTGTTCTGTCTGCCATTTCTGCCAGTGGTGATAACCATCGAATGATCACGCCTGATTGTGCCGGTCTGATTACCAGGCATGGCAGCGTTATTGTTGTGGTTGTGTGGCGGTTTCATACTATTTTGCCGCCAATAGCACTGATCGCGGCAGTCGTCCTGACTGTGTACAATAGCTGCCCGATATTCCGAACACTGAGCGTGGAAAACAAATGACCCTGATATGCCCCTTTGCAGCCTTGCGCCCCGTTACCGGCAGGGCCGCTGATGTGATTGCGCCGCCATACGATGTTCTCAGTAGTGCCGAGGCGCGTGTCCGGGCGGCAGGACATCCCTTGAGCTTCCTGCACATTTCCAAGCCCGAGATTGATCTTCCGGAGTCGACTGATCCGCATGCGGCGGAGGTTTATGCCCAAGCAGCCAGTAACTTGCAACAGCTGCTGCAGCAAGGCGTGTTGAAATCGGATGACACGCCCTGTTATTACATTTATCGCATGGTTATGGGTGATCACAGTCAAACCGGATTGGTCGTTGCTGCATCCGTGGCTGCGTATGACAGTAACCGGATTCGCAAGCATGAATTTACACGTCCGGACAAGGAAGACGACCGGGTTCGTCAGATTGAGGCCTTGAATGCACAGACCGGCCCCGTGTTGCTGGCCTATCGTTCGCAGGACCCTGTAGACGCCTTGCTTGAAGCTGAAACTGCAAGTACGCCGGAGGTCGACCTGACTGCGGATGACGGTATACGCCATTCGCTCTGGGTTGTTCGTGACAGCGCTGTTATTCGGCAGATAACCGCCGCGTTTGATGCCATGGATGCCCTGTATATTGCTGATGGTCATCATCGGTCGGCAGCAGCCTCCAGGGTGGCTGCCAGTCGTCCGGGCGATGCCGGGACAGCCGTTTTTCTGGCTGTTGTTTTTCCGCATCGGCAGATGCAGATCTTTGACTATAACCGCGTCGTCAGGGATCTTGCCGGTATGACAGCAGAAGCCTTTCTCGTTCGTATTGCCAGGAGTTTTAGTGTGACTCCCTGTGCTGCTGCTGTGCGTCCGGAGGGCCCCGGTATCTTTGGCCTGTATCTCGCCGGACAATGGTATCGTCTGGA
>JAQBDO010000433.1:0-3048 GCA_032124375.1 Gammaproteobacteria bacterium | reverse complement strand
CCCGCCTTGTACAGACGCAAGGCAATGGACAGATAAACCGCCTTTTGCCCGGCCAGCACCGGCATGCCGTAATAACCGGCATTGCCCTTCCCCTCCGGGCCATGACAACCCGTACAAGCGGGAATCATACGACTGCCATAGCCACGCCTGGCCAGGTTCTCCGCAACCGGGTTACCGCCGCCCTTGTCCGGGACGGGTGCCGGCAGGGCCGCATAATAGCTGGCAATATCCGCCATCTCCCGTGCCGACAGGCTGGCAGCGATACCATTCATTTGCGGATTGTTGCGGGTCTTGTCCTTAAAATCATGCAGCTGCTTGTAGAGGTAGCGCGCATCCTGACCGGCGATATGCGGGTAGGCAGGACTTTCGCTCAACCCTGCCGTGCCATGACAGGCAACGCAACCAAAGGCCAGTTGCCTGCCTCTCTCCGCATCAGCATTGCTTATCAGCGCCACTGTCTCTGTGGTCCATGCCACGTAGGACGAAGGCGCCGCTGCCACCCGGGTCGACAGCACCAGCCCCAGAATAGCAGCAGCAACAAACAGTCGATGCATGTTCAACCCCTCCGGATACAGTGACGACTGCTGCAACGTGGTATCAGTCATCTTCGCCCAGCAACTTGCCATTCGGCTTTTTCAACTTGCCGTAATAATCATATTTACTGCTGTGCAAGGTGCTGGCGGTGTTCGCAAAATTGCCGCTGAAGCGCGGGTCCTGTGGCCGCTCATGTGAGTTAATAAACGCCGCCACATCCCAGGCTTCCTGATCCGTCAACAGCGCACGCTTTTGTACCGGGCTGGCAATACCCGGCGGCATATTCCATTTTATGTAGGCGGCCGCAGTATTGATCTTGTGCATCCCGGCACCCCAGTTATAGGAGCCAGGCCCCCACAGCGCCGGGAACACCACTGCACCCTGGGCCCACTGTCCTGCGCCATTCGCGCCATGACAAACTGCGCAGTGCTTCTCGTAAACAGGCTTGCCACGGCCCGGATCAAAACCCTGACCGGTCTCCGCAACACTGAGGAAACCGCGGCCGGCAATCTTGCTGTCACCGGTCGGCGCACCGGTTGACAACCAGTAGATGTAACTGACCAGCGACATGATGGTGTCACTTTCAGCCGCCGGTGGATGCTTCGCTGTTGAAGCCTGCGCATTCATTGCATACTCAAAACACCCCTGCAGGCGCTGAATCTGGGTGCTCATGGATTTCGTCCTCGATCGATACGCCGGATAGGAAACCCACGAACCCCACATGGGTGCCGAGTTGGCGAGACGCCCGGCATCCAGGTGACAGCCGCTGCACACCTGCTCGTTACCCACGTATTGGCCTGCTAGCGGGTGCGTATTGGTATGCCTGAAAATCGACTCGCCCTGCTTCACCATCTCACCAAAGGGCCCGTCCGGGTACTCATCGCGAGGTGGAGGAGTGAAATAACCACCTCCGCGTGGCTCCCTGCCCTGCTCAACTTCTCCATGATGGAGTAGCGGCCCGGTATGGATGTCAGATGACGCAACTTTTTTAGCGGACAGCTTGCGCGTTTTTCCCTCGAACATCTTGCCCGCTGGCTGCGCTGCGAAATAAGCGGCTACCGAACGCACCTCATCCCCGCTCAACAGCCCGGCCACATGCCGCATCATTCCCAGCGCATCATTTGCACGGATACCTGATTGCCACGCCTCAATCTGCGCCACAATATATTTAAACGGCTGACCGGCCAGCGGCGGAAAAGTACTGCCGACGCCATCACCACCCGGACCATGACACTGCACACAGGCCGGCAGACCACGCTCGGCGAAATCGCCATGCAGCGCCAGTTTTTCACCCGTTTCAATGGGTACATCAGCAGGCGCTGCTGCATGACTGACAGGATCCAGACTTGCATAGTAGTTTGCAACGTCGCGTATTTCTTCTGCAGACAGTGCAGCTGCCATGGAAGCCATCACCGGGTTCTTGTTAGTGCCGTCCTGGTAGGATTTCAACTGCTGTTGCAGGTAAGCGGCATCCAGGCCCGCCAACCGCGGAAAACCCGACGCATCCTCACCACCACCGTCGACACCATGACAGGTAGCACAGGCAACCGCACCGGCATTTGCGGCACCCTGTTCGGCAATGCGCTTGCCGGTTTCACTGGCGCAGACCATATTGCCATGTATCAAGGCCAGGCCTCCCAGCAGCCCGGCGATCGCTGTGACATATCCGCGTGTGACACTGGCGCTCATTGTTACCACCCCCAGGGGAGTGCGTTATGCGGCTCAATCAAAAAGAACTGCAGCAGCGGGTAAGCAAAACCCACAAGCATGTAGAGCACAAGAATGCTGTTCCAGAGTACAAAGCCGTTCAGCGGCCCGGGAAGCCGCAGTAGCGGGCGTACCGGTTCGGCAAATTCCAGCTCGGTTTCTGCAAGCGGCTGGCGATTACGATGTGTCTTCAGCAGATTCCAGATAAGCAGCAGCGCGGAGACCAGCATGACCACGCCGGCAAGCGCCATGCTGTCCATCCATGGTTGCCATTGACTGACAAACCGCGGCGCATAAGGCGAGTAAGCCGTGCGCCGCGGCATCCCCAACAGTCCGAGGTAGTGCCAGGGCAGCGTCAGCATTGCAATGCCGGCAAACCACAACCATAGCTGCAACCTGGCGAGGCCGGCAGAATACAGCGCCCTGCCGGTCATCTTCGGCCACAGGTGATAGGCAATGGCAAAATACATGGTCATCACAGTGCCGGCGAATATCAGGTGGAAATGCGCCGGCACCCACATGCTGTTATGGACCATGCTGTTCATGCCGTAACTCGCATTAACAACACCACCGAAACCACCCAGTGTCAGCAACAGCAGCGCGAGCCCCAACGCGAGCACCACCGGCTCTTTCCAGGGCAATGCCGCAATCCAGCCGAACAGGCCCTTGCCACCGCGCAAGCGACCGGCGATTTCCATCGAGGCAATGACAATGAAGCCGGTGAGCAGGGTCGGCACTGCGATCATAAAAGTACCGAGCGCCGCCAGCAGTTTCCAGCCGACCGCCTGAAAGGGATCGGCATAGAGG
>JAQBDO010000432.1:0-4420 GCA_032124375.1 Gammaproteobacteria bacterium | reverse complement strand
CTGGCCTCCAATAGGCTATAGTTCAGGTGAGACTGCCTGATCAGGTGGGGGTGTCTGTCGGCGGGCGTGCAGGTGCGCTACAATGCACGCAACCTGTTGTTTGCATACTGATTTCACCAGCACCAGGCCCCACCCCATTGGCGGCTCGGGGTGTTGCCTGCGCAAACGCGGTAATATCACTGGCCTGTCGTGCCTGCGTGCGACCCGAGGTTTGTAAAGTGTCCTGGAAGAAACAGAAGCTGAATATCGAGCAAATCAAACTCAGCTGCCAGAACTGCACGCTGGCTGATCTGTGCCTGCCCCTGGGTATGGAAAAAGCAGACCTCGAAAAACTGGATGATATCGTCAAGCGCAACCCTCCGTATCACCGCGGCGAGCACCTGTTCCGTCCCGGCCACAAAAGCCATGCCCTGTTTGCGGTACACTCAGGCGCCCTGAAGTCCTATTGCATTACCGAGGATGGCGAGGAACAGGTGCTGGGTTTCATATTGCCCGGAGAACTGACCGGTATGGATGGCCTGGCGGGTGATCACTATGCCTCGGCATCCATTGCCCTCGAGACGACCAGCGTTTGTGAACTACCCTTCGATCAGCTGAAACCCCTGTGCAGCCAGTTACCGGGCGTGCATGAGCAGATAATGCGCATTGTCGGCAAGGAAATCACCACAGACCATCAAATGCTGATGCTGCTCGGCAAGCGCAATGCCGAAGAACGACTGGCTTCTTTTCTGCTGAGCCTGTCGTCACGTTATAAAAAACGCGGTTTGTCCGCCGATGAATTCTATCTGCCCATGTCACGCCAGGATATCGGCAATTATCTGGGTCTTGCCGTTGAAACAGTCAGCCGGCTGTTCGCCCGCTTTCAGGATGAGGGCTTGCTGACTGTTGACAGAAAGCTGATTACGCTCCGCAAGCCGGAGACCCTCGGTTCCATGGTAGATGCCTGTATAAGGCATTCACTGGCCGCATCAATGTAGCCGGTTGCCGTCTGATCGCCCGGCAAACCCCTGCCATGAACCAGCAATTTCTTTTTGATAGCGTGCGAATAGCATACTGCCTGCATCACTAACGATGTAGAATGCAGGATACCCCTGATATTGATGATTCAACTGGCAACACTACACTTATGACGAACCCGAACACTGACCTTGCCGCCCCGCGGAAAACAAAAATAGTCGCCACCATTGGCCCGGCATGCGGATCACTGGAGCGACTTGTCGAAATGATCCAGGCCGGCATGAACGTGGCACGCCTGAACCTCTCGCACGGCACGCTTGCCGCACACAAGGATCAAATCACACTACTGCGCCAGGCTTCAGAGCAAGCTGGCACCAGCATCGCCATCATGATTGACACTCGCGGCATCGAGATTCGCACGGCACATATCAAGGGAGACAAGGCGGAACTGTTACCGGGAGCCAGCTTTACCCTGTACACCGACGGACGGGACGGCGATGCAAACGGTGTTGGCCTGAGCTATCGGAAATTATACGAAGAAGTCAGCGCCGGTACACCCATCCTGCTTGATGACGGTGCCATCGAACTTGTCGTCACGGCTATCGCTGATACCGCGATCATCTGCCGTGTCGTCCATGGTGGCTGGCTGGGTAACAGCAAGAGCGTGAACCTGCCCGAAACCCGACTGGCGCTCAGCGCAGTCAGCCCCGAGAACCGCAAGGATGTGGTCAAAGAACTGGGCTTTGCTGCCGAAAACGACGTCGATTACATCGCCGCCTCATTCATTCAGTCCGCCGATGACATCTATAAAATGCGGGAAATTCTCGTCGAAAAAGGTGTCAACATCCCCATTATCGCCAAGATCGAAAACAAGGCCGGCGTGGCGAATCTGGAAGAGATCGTGGCTGCCGCCGACGGCATCATGGTGGCACGGGGTGACATGGGCGTGGAATTGCCACTGGCCGATGTGCCTGCCACCCAGAAAAATATCATCCGCACGACAGTCAGCAATGGCAAACCGGTCATTACCGCTACACAAATGCTGGCATCCATGGAACTTAACCCGAAACCAACCCGGGCAGAGGCCAGCGATGTCGCCAACGCCATCCTGGATGGGACATCAGCGGTGATGCTCTCCGGCGAAACGGCTGTCGGAAAATACCCGGTAGCGGCTGTTCGCACCATGGCCACCATTGCCCGACGTGCAGAAGCCTCGTTAAAAGAATACGGCTATTTGCAGAGGATAAAACCGAACCCGTCGAACATCATCACCGAGTCCATTAGCCAGGCAGCCGTCAGTATGTCAACACATCTTAGTGCGGCGGCGATCATCAGCCTGACGGAGACCGGCTTTACCTCGCGACTGATCTCAAAGTACCGGCCCGAGATCCCCATCCTCGCGCTGACATCATCTCCAATGGTGGCTCGCAAGCTCTCCCTGAACTGGGGAGTCATCCCGATTCTCTATAACGGCGAACCCACGGACCGCAGGCGACTCAACTTTGCCATCAAGCAGGCAAAGGCACGCGGTTATCTGAAAAAGGGTGACATCGTGGTATCAACCTCCGGCCATCACCAGGAGGCTGGCGGCACTGATCTTATACGGGTGGTTACGCTGGATTAGCGACACCGGACGGGAATAAACAACTTCTGAAAAACAGCCCTCAGGCCAAGTTGCAGGAAACAGCCGCAGGCTCACCTGCCCTGTCACAGCAATCATCCTTGCCGGCATAAACAATACTGCGCCAGTCATGACATGCTTGCTGTGCTTCTGCGGCACTTGAAAAGGTCCAGACAACCTGGCCGTTTGCGGTCAGGATCGTGGCTGTCTTGTTAGGCCACTCCTTGATAAAGACTCTCATTGAAATACCTCCTCATAGTATTTGGTCACTTGGTCATTTTCCCATGCCACCCGGCTTGCCGTATGAAGGCACGGTGATGATTGTATGAAGATTTCATGCTACGGCCGTCTCGACTGAATTTAATCTGCCTGTAACAGGGCTGTCATCAGCGCTTGCTAGCCTGTTGCACTCCTGACACCACGGAGCTGAGACATGAAATGTCATACCCGGCTGGCAAGCTTCCTTCTGTTGTGCCTTGTATTAATTGGCTTGAATGTGGTCGCAACGATCAACGATATATACACGTTCGAGCCGGTCGCTAACGACAAGCCAGCGGTCTCGCTCATTACAGAAAATATCGCGGCTATGAGTATTTACCCGTGATCGGAAAAGCGGTAACCGGCACCCCTGACTGTCTGTATCAGGTCGTCCTTACCGAAGGGTTCCAGCGCCTTGCGCAGGCGTCGAATATGCACATCCACAGTACGTTCTTCAACATAGACATTGGCACCCCAGACGCTATCGAGCAACTGCCCGCGCGTCAGCAGCCGTTCCCTGTTATTCATAAAATGCCGCAGTAACCTGAATTCGGTAGCGCTCAACACAACAGTGCTGCCGTTAATACTGGTTCTGTAACTTTTCTGGTCCAGTGACAAGCCACTCACCTGCAGGGTACTGGAAAGCCGGTCACTGACAATGCGTAACCGGCTGTTAATGCGCGCACATAACTCACGCGGCGAGAACGGCTTGACGATATAGTCGTCTGCACCGCATTCAAGACCGCATACCCGGTCAGCCTCCGCACAGCGTGCTGTCAACATGAACACCGGTATCTCACTGAAAGCAGCATTCTGACGCATGCGCCGCAGCAACTCGATGCCGCTCATATCCGGCAGCATCCAGTCCAGCAGGATCAGGTCAAAGGCATTATCCGCCATGACTTTCCAGGCAGTTTTACAGTCACCGACTGCAGTCGCATGAAAATGAGCGCGTTCCAGTGTATAGACCAGCAGGTTGGAGATATCGGGATCGTCTTCAACAATCAGCAGCCGGACAATTGCCTGTCTGCTCCGCCCGGTCTGTTCATCGTTGTATCCCTGCGTCGATAAAGATCCAGGGATACAGGTTTCAGCTGCCGTATTCATATGCCTGTCCACCTCGGTTGCCATCGTAGTTTTATGATGGTCATCCTGAAGTGCAAGTGTGACAGTGCCATTACCGCTACATTAGATAATCGTTAGTCTTTAATGTGATTACACACCCGCCTGCATGCGGCCGAGCGGCCGGCAAACAGCGGAGTACTCAGGCGACTTGAGGCCAGCTGCGTGCGTCGGACAGTAATGCCGCCTCGGGGTGGGTCAGCAGGTTAGCGGGAACAATAACCAGGCGAACGCCAGGCGGAAAGGGTTTGTGGCCTTCAAATAACCCGGGGTGGTAGCGGCATAGCCCCTCGTAATGGAACGGGTTAATGTATACAACCTCCGGAGAGGTATTATGTTCACGCTCGAAGGCCTGTACACATTGCAATATATGATCCAGCATAACCGAGTGTCCCCTTTGTCTGGTTGTCCCGGTATTAACATTGCCCCGCCTGTTTGTCAGCAACATGACAGTCCTGTGAC
>JAQBDO010000431.1:0-7107 GCA_032124375.1 Gammaproteobacteria bacterium | reverse complement strand
CCTGACCATGCATGCTACCCTGCCATTACTGGAGCACAGCGATTTTCCTGCTCTTCAACGCAGCACGCTGGACACGCTACAGGTCAATCTTGGATACCTGTGCAACCAGTCCTGCCTGCATTGTCACGTCAATGCCGGGCCCGGACGCACGGAAATGATGGAGCAGACCACTGTCGATGCGCTGCTGCGCTTCATTGACGCCTCGACAGTCAAGACGCTGGATCTGACGGGCGGTGCACCTGAGCTGAATCCCTTGTTCAGGTCGATTGTCACAGCAGCGCGCAAACGCGGTGTAGCGGTCATAGATCGTTGCAATTTGACTGCCCTGTTTGAACCCGGACAGGAATCCACCGCTGATTTCCTGGCTGATAACAAGGTTAAGATAGTTGCGTCACTTCCTTGTTATATAAAAGATAATGTTGATAAACAGCGAGGTGATGGAACGTTCGAGACCAGCCTGAAAGCGTTGTGTTTGCTGAACAGCCTGGGCTACGGAAAACCGCATTCAGATCTGACGCTTGACCTGGTTTTCAACCCACAGGGGCCGGTTCTACCGCCACTTCAGGAAACACTGGAGCAGGACTACAAACATCATCTGGCTGAGAATTTTGGTATCGCCTTCAACAGGTTGTTGACGCTTGCCAATATGCCCATCCAGCGCTTTGGCAGTACCCTGATCAGCCGGGGTGAATTTAATGACTACATGGCATTACTGAGGTCTGCTCATAAGGATGAGAACGTGTCATCGGTCATGTGCCGCTCCCTGATAAGCGTGGACTGGCAGGGTTACGTCTATGACTGTGATTTTAACCAGATGCTGGACATGCCCCTGCAAATCGATACGCGAAAGAAATTGCATATTTCGGATCTGTTCGAGGTTGATATGAACGGTCGTGATATCCAGGTTGCTGCACACTGTTTTGGTTGCACGGCGGGACAGGGGTCCAGTTGTGGCGGGGCACTGGATTAATCGCGTAAAAATCATAATGAACCATTATTGATTCCCAGGAACCGGGAGATGTCCATGAATGTAGAAGAGAGTGTGCTTGACAGATATTCTGAAGGGGCAAAAGAACAGCAGGCATCATTGTGCTGTCCGGTGTCATACGACGCCGGCCTGCTTGCAATGCTGCCGGACGAGATTATCGAAAAAGACTATGGCTGCGGCGATCCTTCCCGTTATGTGCAACAGGGTGATGTGGTACTGGACCTGGGCTCGGGCGGTGGCAAGGTCTGTTACATGGCGGCGCAACTTGTTGGCCAGGCCGGCCTGGTTATTGGCGTGGATATGAATGATGACATGCTGGCGCTTGCCCGAAAGTATCAACACGAGATGGCAGTAAAACTCGATACTGATCGCGTCAGTTTTGTAAAAGGGCATATCCAGGATCTGGCGCTGGGCATTGATGCCCTGGAGGAATATTTACAGACACACCCTGTCAGAAGTCACGATGACTATGCAGCATTGAAGGCATGGGAAGCAGCACAGCGCATCGATAATCCGCTGGTGCAAGACCAGTCTGTTGACCTGGTCATTTCGAACTGCGTATTGAATCTTGTTGCTGACCATGAGAAACAGCAGTTAATCAGTGAAATCTATCGGGTGCTCAAACCAGGTGGGCGCGTTGCAATTTCCGACATCGTCAGCAACAAGCCGATACCGCAATCCATGAAGAATGACCTGGCACTCTGGAGTGGCTGCATTTCGGGCGCTTTCCGCGAAGATGAATTTCTGAATGAATTTTCAGACGCCGGCTTCGGTGCGGTGTGCTACGACAAATGGGATGCAGAACCCTGGCAGGTCGTCGAGGGCATCGAGTTTCGTTCGGTCACATTGACAGCGGTTAAGCCCGTTTCAGATGAAAGACAGACCGGCGACAAAACCATTATCTATCGTGGCCCCTTTGCCGCAGTGGTTGATGATGAAGGAAAAATATATACCCGTGGACAGCGAGTAGACGTTTCTGAAGCAGCGCATACCCTGCTGCTCAACCCGGCATTCAACGAGGCTTTCATTGATACCTCGGTAGCCAACAGTCATACGCCAGTCAATAACGGCTGTTGCGGTTCCAGTGATTCAACAAGCTCAGAGTCCTCCAGTGGCGGCTGCTGCTAGCACCGGGAAATTGTCTATTATTATTCCGGCATTGAATGAGGCCGGGTGCATACAGGCATTGTGTACGACGCTGCAGCCACTTCGCAGACTTGGTCATGAGGTAATTCTGGTTGACGGTGGCAGTGTTGATGACACTGTTAAACTTGCCAGCCCTCTGGTTGATAAAACCATACTTTCCGGGAAAGGGCGTGCCGTGCAGATGCAGACCGGAGCAAACGCGGCCAGGGGCGCAATTTTCTGGTTCCTGCATGCAGATTCCGGTGTACCGGAAAATGCAGACCTGTTAATACGTGAAGCGCTGGCGCGCAAACAAACAGACTGGGGACGATTTAACATCTCACTTCAGGACAAGCATCCAGCATTACGGTGTGTTGAACTTGCAATGAATTTACGCTCTAGTTTAACCGGTATCGCTACAGGTGATCAGGGGATCTTTGTGCGCCGGTCATTATATGAACAGGTTGGCGGGATTCCGCCATTACCCTTGATGGAAGATATTGCATTCAGTCGGGCATTGAAGAAGCACTGCCGACCAGCCTGCATCAGGCAGCCTCTGCTGACATCGGCACGACGCTGGAGGCAGCATGGAATTTTCCGGACAATTCTGACCATGTGGAGTTTGCGTCTTGCTTATTTTATAGGCATTAGTCCGGATCAACTGGTGAAGCACTATACGGTGAACCGGACATGAAACACCCTGACTCATGCCTGCTGTTATTAACCAAAGCGCCTGAACCCGGCAAGGTCAAGACCCGTCTTGCCGAAGTCATGGGTGAGGATGCCGCAGCGGGCTTGTATGAAAAAATGTTGCACGCCTGCCTGACGATGTGTACCTCGGCTGAGTTGTGTCCGCTTGAAATCTGCTGCAGCCCGTCAACGGACCATCAGTTTTTTCAGCAGTGTCAGGAACGTTATCACAGTAATCTTCAGCTGCAGGTCGAGGGCGATATCGGACAGCGAATGTCACATGCCATCAGGTCTGCACTGCGATATACAGAACATGCCGTACTCATCGGAGCGGACTGTCCAGGCTTGTCAGCAGTTGAACTGGATGCCGCTTTCACTGCGCTGAAAACGGGTACTGATGTGGTACTGGGGCCTGCGCAGGACGGTGGCTACTACCTGATCGGCATGAGTGTTCACCATGCCGGTGTATTCCAGAATATTTCCTGGAGCACAGACAGGGTTCTCGCAGAAACACTGCAGCAACTGCGGGTGCTGGGACTGAACTGGCATACCCTGCCGGTGCACAGAGATATTGATACGGCAGAGGATTATGCGGTATATATGACCCTGTAGTGGCTGTTTAAATTTTTAATAACTGGTGAAAACCAGAAAAGTAACCAAATACTATAAATAGGCGATCGTGATGCGTGTGTGTTGTGTATCATGGAACCTGGACCAATTTAAGGAGGCAGTTTATGAGAAGGCTCTATTTCCTGATTCCAACCGTAGATAGTGCAAAAAATATCGTTGATGAGCTCCTGCTCGCACGCATTGAGCAGCGACACATACACATTGCGGCTGCAGATCACCACGCCTTGCTGGAGGCGAATTTGCCAGAAGCCGGCCTGCTGCAGGAAAGTGACTTTGTCCCCGCTGTTGAGCGCGGTCTCGCAATCGGTGGTGCCACTGGAATAGTTGCGGGCATAGCTGCTGTTGCATTGCCGGGTATCGGCCTTGCTCTTGGCGGTGGCGCTATCCTTGGAATCGGCCTGGCAGGTGCAGGATTCGGCGCCTGGGTCTCTGGCATGATTGGTATTTCAGCCCCGAGCACACGCTTGAAAGATTTTGAATCGGCCATTAGCGAAGGCAGTTTACTGATGATGGTTGACGTGCCAAAACAGCAAGTCGATGAAATTACGGATTTAATCAAGAAGCACCACCCTGAAGCGCATGTGGAAGGGGCAGAGCCGGTTATTCCTGCTTTCCCGTAACAACAAACGGCGTCTGCAGACTATAAATGCAGACGCCGCATTTCACCCTCCGCCTCACTCTGTTCCCAGACTTCCATGAAGTACTTTTTAAGCACCGCAGTTTTCCCCGGGTCGTTGAAGTTAGCGACACCTTCGTAGCGCCTTGCCTGTGGACGATAGAAATAACCGACACCATCACAGAGCAGGAAAGTCTTGCCATAGTTGCGATACTGAATCGGCGGGCGTCTTATCTGTATATTGGTGCTTAACCGACGCGACAGTTCTATCAGACGATGTCCATGCTGTACGGCCTTGTGACCATCCTCCACCAGAATCCATACATGAGCGCCCTGATGTTTCCTTGCCAAACTGCTGACGGCATCCAGAAACGCCTGCTGATCAAAGATTTCCGGCTCCATCGCCTCTGTATGCAGTAGCAATTCCCGTTGCGCCTGCGTTGCCAGAGATTGCGCCATCGCCCGAACCTGCGCACGACTTTGCATGGCAAACTCCAGACCGTCTACGCCCAGTTGCATGCTGGATATGTCCAGTTCGTCGGCAGGGATCTGTCCATCGGTGGTTGAGTTCATAAATCTCTCCTGCATATGTCTACTATCAAAGCCCGTTGTTCCGATGCTGGCAAACTACAGCATAAAGTATAGCCACTGATGGCTTGTTTGCCTCAATGGCCAGTCTGCTACCTCAGTACAATAGTTTCAATTGTCACTTTGGATGATGCTGGTTGCTAGCAAAATACTCCATCTACATGGATGAAATAACAATGAACGAGCGACGCAACCAAAGGGATAGACGCGGTGCCAATTTTAAAAAAGAAACCGGCTTCCGGTGTAATCGCCGCTTTCGGGCAGACCGGCGACTGAACAGCATCAAAGCGGAGTGGATTCCCCTCAACCACATCAATCTGCATCCGGCTACAAGACTGGTGTTCTGTAAGTCCTGATCCTGCTGGCTCGAACAGACACGCCTCGTGCCTTCTGACATAACCTGAAATTTTAAAACAATAATTTCATACTACTTCTCTCCAGGACATGGGTGAGCCGTGCCTGCGCAGGCTACTCTGTATCACCAAATAGATACCAACAATACAAATGATAATGATTTGCATTTATATTCGCTCTGTTTATAATTCACCCCACATCAAGCTACATCCCGCTGGAGTGAATCATGAAACGCAAATTTTTATCCCCCTTGAGCTTGGCATGGCTACTGGCTGGCGCACAGTATGTCCAGGCTGCCGGCGCCAACGGGCAACCCGTCACCCCAAGCATCGAACAGCTCTGGGAGATTATTCAGTCTCAACAGGCAGAAATAGAAGCATTGAAAAAAGAGCAACAGGAAACTGCACAGCAGGCTGCTGCTGCCGACGAGAAGGCTGAAGCTGCGGTTGTGGCAGTCGAGGAAGTCGATGCGAAGACGGCAGGGGTGGCAAGCTGGGTTGATAAAACCACTATTGGTGGATATGGCGAGCTGCACTATCAAAACATTGAAGGCGAAGATAATGATCTCGATTTACACCGCTTCGTGCTGTTCTTCGGGCATGAATTTACAGACAGTATTCGCTTTTTCTCCGAGTTTGAAATCGAACATGATATTGCCGGTGAGGGTCAAAAGGGAGAAGTCGAGGTAGAACAGGCCTATGTGGAATTTGACCTGCGTGAGAATTTGCTTGCCAAGGGTGGTGTCTTCCTGTTACCGGTCGGTATCCTCAATGAAACCCATGAGCCGGCTACCTTCTATGGCGTAGAACGGAACGATGTAGAAAGCATCATTATACCCAGCACCTGGTGGGAAGGAGGCGCAGCACTAAACGGTTACCTCGATAACGGCATCAGCTGGGATCTTGCCGTTACCTCCGGCCTGGAGATGCCGACAACAGGGGACAATGCCTTTCGTGTTCGCAGTGGACGCCAGAAGGTGTCAGAGGCCACCGCGAATGACCTGGCTTACACAGGTCGATTGAAGTACACCGGCATACCCGGCCTGGAACTGGCCGGCACCGTGAACTACCAGTCCAATGCGACACAGAGTAACAATGATGGCCTTAACGAGGGGATACTGTACGAAACACATGCAATCTATCAACGTGGCGCATTCGGTCTGCGCGCCCTCTATGCAAGGTGGAACTTTAATGGTTCAGCCGTCTCTGCCGCAGGTGATGATAACCAGTATGGCTGGTACGTGGAACCAAGCTACAAGCCATGGGAGAAGGTTGGCCTGTATACCCGCTATGAAAAACTGGATGGTGCCCGTGACCAGGATCAGTTTGACCAGTGGGAAGTCGGTGCTAATTTCTGGCCTCATCCGGATGTCGTCCTGAAGGCGGATTACCGCAGCCGCAATGTGGACAGCAACTCGTCAGGCGCTGATGATTTCGATGCCTTCGACCTGGGTATAGGCTACCAGTTCTAGTCTGCTACAACGGCGGCAACAGGAGCAGTTCAAAAATAATGTTCAGCAGCCCATGTCAATCGCTGGTCTCAAGTGCGTTTTTTTTTCTGTTGCTGCTGCACTCATGTTTTGTGGTGGCCGACAGCCCTTACCAGAGTTCGGATGCATTCCTGGAAGAAGTCTTCATCGATGACGTGCCAACGCCACAGGCAATCTGGCTGAAAGGCGAGGTGAAAGAGACAACCGCTGACATCCTTGGCCATGCCTATCCAGGAATCCGGATTCGTTACTGGGGCAAGGACGGTCGCACGGCCTGGGTGCTGGAGGAAGTTGGCAAGACGCAGCCCATCACGGTGGGTCTGGTGGTCAATGCGGATGGCCTGGAATTAATACGAGTACTGGCCTTTCGTGAAAGCCGGGGCTGGGAAGTCCGCTATCCGTTCTTTACCGATCAGTTTCCCGGCACACGGCTAACGACCGATAACAAACTGGACCGACACATTGATGGCATCTCCGGGGCAACACTCTCTGTTCGCGCACTGGAAAAACTTGCACGACTGGCACTCTACCTGCACCAGCAGACGGTAACGATTAATGACCCGACATCATAAAAAAAACCCCGGTGCCAGACTGCTGCGCTCCCTGTATATCTGGCACCGCTATTTC
>JAQBDO010000430.1:0-6031 GCA_032124375.1 Gammaproteobacteria bacterium | reverse complement strand
GCCCTGTTGTTTGAGTAATAGCGCTGCAACAGCTGAATCTACGCCGCCGGAGAGTCCGACAATGACCTTACTCATTGTTAGCCGCCGGCGGGTACCAGCCAGATTTCCATAGAGTGAGATCGACAATAGCAGGCGCCTGCCCATTGTCATAAAACCACGAGTCCACTGCAAAACGTCGATCCGTGCCGGTTTCCCGAATAACGGCGCTGGTATGCGGTAAAGACAACCACCCAAAACGGGTCGAACGATCCATGATCGTATGGTGTTTCAGCAGATCGGTTTCCACCAGCATCGTTAAATATGTCGTAGTATTGGTTGATTCGTCGATGCAATCCATTTGTCCCGGAAGACCGAAGCCCGACAGATTTCCGGCTTTATCCTGATCTGTACCCGTACGCAGGCCCACCATAGCCTCCATGTTGCTGACTGTTGCTGCAATGGCATCACGCTCACTGGCGGGCGAGGATAACGGAACACTAAGCGGGCTGGTTACTTTCTGCCATTCAGCCTGACTCAATGACAGCGTCACCACTTTCTCACAACTGTGCTCAAAACAGACCGAGAAGTGATTGTAGGCAGGAGTTGTAATGATGTCATCACGCACAAAAACATCGGCTGCTACTGTTGATGGGGTTAGCGCCAGCAAACAGGTGAAGAATTTGTTACTCAAGGCTCGTGAGCAAGGAAAGCGGGTAGCTCGTACCTGCGAGATAGTCTTCAATTGAGCGCAGCACCATCGGACTGCGCAAGCTGTCAGCCTGTCGTCCGAGTTCTTCCGGTGTCAGCCAGAGCGTCCTTTCAATACAACTGTCCAGCTGGCAGGCCGGGTCATGATAGAGTCCCTGGCCGGCAAAACTGACACGGATGAACGTTTCATGCTTGTCGGGATGGCGCCAGTGGTAAATGCCGCTTATAAATTTCGGCTCAAAGTGCCAGGCAGTTTCTTCACGTGTTTCCCGGATAACAGCATCGAGCAGTGTTTCATTGTCTTCCAGATGACCGGCAGGCTGGTTATAGACAGATTTACCCGAGATGTTTTCCTGAACCATGAGAAAGCGCCCGTCACTCTCGATCAGGGCTGCAACAGTTATGTGAGGCTTCCACATCATATTCTAATACTTTCAGTAAGTTAACCAACCCATCTGCTGTGCACCTTTCTAGCTGGGACAACAACCAGCGCGCTGGATTATGGCGTTGCAGGCGTAAATCAATTGGCACTCGCACAAGCCGCGTGATTCCCATATAATCCGCAATTCGTTAAGGACGCTAGGGTTATATAGCCTATCTCAGGCAATATCTCATTGCATCTTGCCTAACGACACTCAAACACAAATGACATGCGTTCTTGGAGGAACACTATAATGACTGGCTTGCTAAGAAAAACACTATTATCCGGATTCGTCTTTATTTTATCTGCAGCTAATGCCTTTGCTGATGACATACTCATGCCATTTGTCCTCGCCAGCACTTCAAGCGGTGATGTCAAGTCTGTTGCTGCTGAAGTCAAGACGAAACTGACCAGCGGTGGATTCGAAATTGTCGGTGAATACTCACCTTATGCGGACGCGGATATCATCATCGTCACCAATGACACTCTGAAGAAAGCTGCTGCAGCTTCCAAGTTTGGTGCTTACGGTGCAGCTCAGCGTGTTTCTGTCACCAGAAACGGCGATCAGACAGAAATCGTGTATACCAACCCGATTTACATGGCTGCCGCCTATCGTATGGCAAGTGATCTGGCCAGTACCCGTGCCGCGCTTGAAGCTGCCCTGGGTGCAGAGAAGGACTTCGGCTCTGAGAAGAACCTGACTGCCAAGGACCTGGGCGATTACCACTACACTGTCATGATGGAATACTTCACTGACCCAAGCTTACTGGCTGAATATGACAGTCAGGCGGAAGCGCTCAAGGCTGTGAATGACTCTCTCGCAAAGGGACTGGGAGGCACTGCAAAAGTCTATCAGATCGACATTCCTGGCAAGGACGAATCAGTCATTGGTGTTGCCCTGAAGGGTATGAATGCCGAAGATTGCAGTGGTGACGAGTTTGTCATGAGCAGAATCGACAGGGCTACCCCGCGTTCTACTGCTCACCTGCCATACGAGATCGTCGTATCTGACGGCACTGCGTATGCACTGTTCGCACGCTTCCGTATCGCCATTAACTGGCCGCATCTGCCTATGATGGCAAGTGAGACTGGCGCCACATTCATGAGCATCATGTGTTCACCAGGTGCCATTGAAGAGGCCCTGATCCAGGCTTCCGGTGAAGAGCCGTAGCCAGGTGACTGCCTGATTTGTTGGGCGTCTTTGTTGTAATCAAAAGCCCCTGCAACAGCAGGGGCTTTTTTTTGGACGCCGTTGACGTCTCGGAAGAAGCCCTGCCAGTCCCGGTTCCCGGGTAGATTGCTGAGTGCTTTCGCGTCAAGAATGGCTCTTGGATGCCGACTTACAAAGTGAGAATCTGCGCGTTTCGGTGATTGAAAAAAAGCTTCATCAAGGATCTTCTCCTCATGTAAGCTGTCAATATGGATGGTAAAATGGCTCCATTAGGTAGAATTTCCAGATATTTGATAAGCTAAAGACAAATATGAGTAATCAGGAAGAACACAGAGGTGACGAGGGGCTTGCCCTAAAGGAAGCCCGCCCCAAGCTTAAAGAACCATCCATGTACAAAGTGGTCCTGCTAAATGATGACTATACGCCAATGGAATTCGTGGTGACATTGCTGGAAAAGTTGTTCGGACTGGATCGGGAGAAGGCAACCCGCGTCATGTTAATGATTCATACACAGGGCAAAGGTGTCTGCGGCGTGTTTACCTATGAAATTGCAGAGACCAAGGTTGCACAGGTAAGTGAATATTCCCAGCGACATCAGCACCCGTTAATGTGCAATATGGAAGAAGTGTAGTGTTCATAGTGAGGAACTGACATGCTGAGCAAAGAACTTGAATTTACGCTGAATCTTGCCTTCAAGGAAGCTCGCGAGAAGAATCACGAATTCATGACAGTTGAACACCTGCTGTACGCCTTGCTCGGAAATCCATCAGCAGTCGAGGTACTGCGTGCCTGCGGCGTAGATCTGGAATCACTAAGGCAGGATGTTGGTACTTTTCTAGAGGAAACCACCCCCAAGCTGTCTGCTGAAGATACCCGGGAAACACAACCGACACTGGGATTTCAGCGCGTGCTGCAACGGGCAGTATTCCATGTGCAGTCATCTGACAAAACTGAAGTGACCGGTGCAAATATTCTGGTTGCCATCTTTAGCGAGCAGGAATCACAGGCTGTTTACTTTCTAAACAAGCAGAATATTACGCGTCTTGATGTTGTTAACTATATTTCACATGGCATTTCGAAAATATATGAGCAGCCCGAAGAACACATAGAAAATTCCGATGCACAGGAAACAGCAGACTCTACCGCAAAACAACCACTGGAGACCTTCGCTGTTAATCTCAATGAGCAGGCAGCGCAGGGAAAAATCGACCCCCTGATAGGGAGACGCGCTGAAGTCCAGCGGACCATCCAGATACTCTGCCGTCGACGCAAGAACAATCCACTGTTCGTTGGCGAGGCCGGTGTTGGTAAAACTGCGCTGGCTGAAGGTCTCGCAAAATTGATTGTCGACGGTGATGTTCCAAAAATATTGCTCAACTCTACCATCTATTCGCTGGATCTCGGTGCACTTGTAGCAGGAACCAAATATCGGGGTGATTTTGAAAAGCGCTTCAAGGCAGTGCTGGGGCAGCTAAAAAAAGAAGAAGGGGCAATACTATTTATAGACGAAATTCACACTATCATTGGTGCTGGCGCAGCTTCGGGTGGTGTTATGGATGCTTCCAACCTGATGAAGCCGATGCTGGCTTCCGGCGAACTTAAATGTATTGGTTCGACCACCTTTCAGGAATACCGTGGCATTTTCGAAAAGGATCACGCACTGACGCGACGTTTCCAGAAAGTTGATATATCCGAACCCAGCGTCGAGGAAACTATCGACATCCTGAAAGGGTTGAAATCGCGGTTTGAAGATCACCACAAGATTAAATATTCAGCCCGGGCTTTACGCAGCGCCGCAGTGCTTGCGGACCGGTATATCAATGACCGTCACTTGCCAGATAAAGCCGTTGATGTCATTGACGAAGCGGGTGCGGGGCAACGGCTGCTGCCGCCGTCCAAGCGCAAGAAAACAGTTGGCGTTGCTGAAATAGAACATGTCATTGCCCAGATGGCAAGAATCCCTGAAAAGACGGTATCCGCCTCGGATAAAGAGGGACTCCGCAACCTGGAACGTGATCTGAAGTTGGTCGTTTACGGACAGGATACAGCCATTGAGACACTATCGGCGGCTATCAAGATGTCACGCTCCGGACTTGGCAATGAAGACAGGCCGGTCGGCTCCTTCCTGTTTGCCGGACCTACCGGTGTTGGTAAAACGGAGGTAACCCGTCAACTGGCCAGGATCATGGGGCTGGAACTGGTGCGCTTTGACATGTCCGAGTACATGGAGCGCCATACGGTGTCACGCCTGATCGGTGCGCCTCCGGGGTATGTGGGCTATGACCAGGGGGGGTTGCTGACCGAAGCGATCAGCAAAAACCCACACGTTGTATTGTTGCTGGATGAGGTCGAGAAGGCACACCCGGATGTATTTAACCTGCTGTTACAGGTTATGGATCACGGTACCCTGACGGATAACAATGGTCGCAAGGCAGATTTTCGTAGTGTTATCATTGTCATGACAACCAATGCCGGCGCACATGAAACTACGCGTGCGTCTATTGGCTTTACCCAACAGGATCATTCATCAGATGCAATGGAGGCCATTAAACGCCTGTTTACGCCGGAATTCAGAAATCGTCTTGATGCGATAGTACAGTTTAATTCACTGGCTCCGACCAATATCACCCGGGTTGTCGACAAGTTCATTTTCGAACTGGAAGCCCAGCTCCATGAACAGAATGTCACTATTGAAGTCGATAGTGCCGCCCGTATCTGGCTGGCGGAACGGGGTTATGATCCCAAGATGGGTGCACGACCAATGGCCCGGACGATTCAGCAGTACATCAAGAAACCACTTGCCGAAGAATTATTGTTCGGTGAACTGGCGCACGGCGGCCATCTGATCATTCACCTTGAGAACGATGAACTGGCCTTTGAAATAAAAGGGAAGGAAAAAGTTCACTAACGGCCGGTGCCAGTGTAACGGCTTGGAAGGGGTAGTCTGCTAACGTGCCCGGTAGGTGATGCGACCCTTGCTCAAATCATAGGGCGTGAGTTCGACGGTCACCTTGTCTCCACGCAGAATACGGATGTAGTGCTTGCGCATCTTTCCGGATATGTGTGCCATCACCACATGTCCATTCTCCAGCTCAACCCTGAACATGGTATTCGGAAGTGCCTCGGTCACAGTGCCTTCCATTTCAATGTGTTCTTCTTTTGACATAAACCCCAGTATTTCCTGAATTGTAAAACGCGGAAGTATACCTGAAATCAATGGCAGAAAACCTACTCCCCCGGATAGATAAGCGCCTTTTTTGGCGGCAGATCGCAATCGCTTGTTTTAAAAGCCCGTAGAGGCGAGATAACGGCCAGTTTACGCAAGATTGTCAAATACCCAGGGCTGCAGACGCCCTGGCTTTGGGCACTCCTGGTCAAGAATAGTGGTAAATTTTTTCCGCGGAACCGT
Source organism: Gammaproteobacteria bacterium (assembly GCA_032124375.1). Classification (GTDB taxonomy): domain Bacteria; phylum Pseudomonadota; class Gammaproteobacteria; order UBA9214; family UBA9214; genus UBA9214. The sequence goes on along the minus strand of JAQBDO010000430.1, from coordinate 343 downwards.
TGTCGCCCCCAGGCTGCTTAGATGCCCGGTATAGACCTGACAATCAATCAAGGCAAACCCCCAGCGTTCCAGTTGATGCACCAGGGCTACAAAAGCTGTCTTGGAGGCATCAGTTACTTTCGTAAACATTGATTCTCCAAAGAAAATATTTCCGATTGCAACGCCGTAAAGCCCGCCGGCCAGTTTGCCATTACACCAGCATTCGACCGAATGAGCATAGCCTGCGTGGTGTAAATCAATATAGGCTGATTCCATTTCCGGGGTAATCCAGGTGCCCGTCTGTGAGGTGCGTGACCCTGCGCATGCCTTGATAACGTCGGCAAAGGCGGCATCAAGGGTAACC
>JAQBDO010000429.1:0-8076 GCA_032124375.1 Gammaproteobacteria bacterium | reverse complement strand
CATCAGGATTGTGCAGCTCATTCGCAGTGACATCACAGACCTTTGTTCCGAGCTGTGTCATGTAGTGGCCATAGCGCTGCTGCCTGCACTCTATTTCCAGCGCATACCAGAAACACAACTGATAATCCGTCAGCCCTGCCCACAACGGCAGCGGTAGTGTATTGGGATCAGACGGACACAGAAGATAATCTGTACCCGTCGACGTTCGCCCGGGTATGGTATTTCGCTGCAGCAGACTCAGGGCAATACTTCTCGGATTGCGCCGCAACAGCAGCAGGTCAGGATAAATACCGAGGCCTATCATCGGTTCCAGAAAGCCCTTGCAGAACAAATGACTGGTCTCGGCGTACGTGCTCGACTTGCAGGCGGCAATGACCGGAAATTTAAAGCGCGTCAGAAAGGCAATCGCCTCCACCGGCTGCGTCTGCACCCGCCGCATCGCATGCACATAACTGGGTTCATCTTCATGAACACTGTCCACCTGCGGGAACAGCTTGAACAGGTTATGCAGGTAGGCGGTACCGGTACGACCGGCGGTCACCGTGAGGATCAGTTGTTTTTGTTTGATCTGCTCAATGAGCGCTTGCTGTGTACCCATTGTCAGAAGATATAATCAGGTTAGTATGTGCCAAACGAAGCGCAGCCTTCGCCGTTAGACGGCCAGTTTACCCGGCACGAAACTTTTGTAAACAGGAGCCTGTAGCCCCTGAATCTCCCGGGTAAACAACAATTATGACACTAAAACAACCTGCCACCGTCAAGCACACAGGTAACCCACACCTATACCGGGCATCCAGACATGGAAAATCTGCTTGAAAATATTGCGCGCCTGCTTCAGGAGCAGGATGAAAGGATCGCAGACAGGCAACAGCGCCTGGCTGACAATCTCTATCAGCAACTGGAAGCACTCACTTCGATCATATCATTCCTGCCCTTGCGCATGCCCTTACCACCCATGCGCGGCTGGGCGATATCTCCTGATTTTGGCATCCTCCTGATTAACGAAATCCTGAAACACAAACCACGTCTTGTGCTGGAACTCGGTAGCGGCGTATCCACGCTTTTGGCAGGTTACTGCCTTGAGAAGACCGCTAGTGGAAAACTGGTCTCCTATGATCACGATCTGAACTACAGCGAACAGACACGCACAACAGTGACAGATCACGCCCTGGACCACCTCACTGAAATAATTCATGCGCCCCTGACGAAGCTGGCACTGGACCGGGGCGAATGGGACTGGTACGACACTGCCCGAATGGGACAGGATTCAAAAATTGACCTGCTGGTGATAGATGGACCGCCGGGGCAAATTCAGAAAATATCACGCTACCCCGCCCTGCCAGTACTGCATGAACAACTGGCAGATAATGCTGTCATTCTGCTGGATGATGCCGCACGCACTGACGAAAGCAGCATTGTGGACATGTGGACACAGGAATTCCCGGAATTCGAGTATGAATACAGATCAGCAGAAAAAGGCGCATCAGTATTAAGACGCAAGCAGTAATGTGGGCCGTGCAGACAGCACTCGACTCACGTTCAGAGGGTTTCATCCCGCTATATCAGACAAATAAAAAGGCCCCTTCCGGGACCTTTTCCTTGTTGGCGGAGAGGGTGGGGTTCGAACCCACGTGGGGCTAACGCCCCCAACCGATTTCGAGTCGGTGCCGTTATGACCACTTCGGTACCTCTCCAGGAAACAATAAATGATCTGGAATTTGTTTAATCAGCCGATCTATACGCTATAATTTCCACACAACGACTCGGGATTATAAAACTACACAGGTCGTAAATGCTTATCAGCGGACTTGGATCTACCGGGGCAAGATTCCAATCAGTCATTCTGGCTGCGTATTCTATCGCATGCACGGCAGTGACCGCCATGTTACGTTGCACCCTGCCCTGCATGTTTTGCCTGGCACTGGCGGCCTGCGGCAGACCAGCCACCGAACTCGAACAGGTGCAGGCCCATAATGAGCTGATCGTCATCACCCGTAACAGTCCCACCACCTACTATGAAGGTCCGAACGGGCCTACCGGTTTCGGCTACGAACTCGTCAAACGCTTCGCGGAATATATTGGCGTGGAACTGCGGATAGTCGTCCCGCCCAATTTCAGTGACATCTTGCCACTGACAGCACTTGGCAACGCCAACCTTGCAGCTGCCGGATTAACCGTCACCAGCAAGCGTCAGGAAAAAGTCCGCTTCGGACCGGTCTACCAGGAAATAACTCCGCAGCTTGTCTACCGCAGCGGATCGACAAGACCAAAGACACTCGCAGACCTCAACGGTATTCTTGAAGTCGTTGCCGGCAGCAGCCATGAAGAGTTACTGGAAGAACTGAAAAAAGACTACCCGAATCTCAACTGGCAAACCAACGATGAACTGGACAGTGATGAGTTGCTGAGCCTGGTCTCGCAACAATTGATCGAATACACCATTGCCGATTCAAATGAGCTGTCAATCAACCGGCATTTTTACCCGGAACTGAAACCGGCCTTTGACATCAGCCCGCCGCAACCGCTGGCATGGGCATTCCCTATCAGCGAAGACGACAGCCTCTTTAACGCCGCCAAAAAATTTTTCAGCACCATCACAGAAAATGGAACGCTGGAGCGCCTCATCGATCGTTACTACGGGCACATTAGCGAATTCGACTACGTCGGTACGCGCAGCTACCAGGAACATATCGAACAACGACTACCGCAATACAAGGATTTCTTTGTTAAAGCCGCCACGGAGATCGGCATGGACTGGCGACTGTTGGCCGCTATTGGTTACCAGGAATCACACTGGGATCCGGATGCTGTTTCACCGACCGGTGTGCGCGGCATCATGATGTTGACGCAGGCCGCCGCCACTGACATGGACATCAAGAATCGTGATGATCCGGCGCAAAGCATCAAGGGTGGCGCACAGTATCTGGCAAAGATATTGCGGCGCATTCCCGAACGGGTACCGGAACCCGATCGCACCTGGCTGGCACTGGCGGCCTATAATGTGGGTCTCGGGCATCTCGAGGATGCGCGCATCCTCACCCAGAAAAACAAGGGCAATTTCGACCGCTGGATCGATGTTAAGAAAAACCTGCCGCTGCTCAGCAAGAAAAAATGGTTTCAGCAAACCCGCTATGGTTATGCACGGGGACAGGAACCGGTACGTTATGTCGATAACATTCGCAGCTACTATGACATTCTGGTTTGGCTGACGAACCAGGACTCGGCAAGGGAAACTGCCGTCCAGCCACTCCCCCAGTTTGATTCACCCGCCCTGTAGAAATACGACCCGGAACGATCCTGCCAGCTGTTATTGCCCGTCCAGCATTTCCGCTTCCATCGACAAATACACCTGGTAGGCATTGCGCCGATTGGCTTCCTCAAATGCAGGCAAGTACGCAAAGGCTGACCAGTCAGTATCATCATAGACCTCATTGAAGGGTATAAACTCGTTGACGGCCGCCCCCATTTTTTCGCGCAGGTACTCCAGGTAGCGTCGGGTCAGACTGATTGCCTCGTTCGGTTTCTCGGCAACATCACCATGTCCGGGAACCAGCGCAACCAGCTGCTCCTTTTCCATGCGCTGCAGGATCTGCACCCAGCGCCGGGTATTGGAATCACCGAGAAACGGCACGCGGCCTTCAAAAATAATATCGCCGGAAAACAGCACCCGGTCAGGTACAACGAACAGTGTCAAGTCACCATCGGAGTGGGCATTTCCGACCACCGTAATCACGAACTCCACGTCACCGAGCCTGAATTGCATGCCCTCATCAAGGTACCGGTCCGGCAACACCAGGCGGGTCTTGTCATTGACCCAGGGATCCAGTGTAAAACGACGCTCTTCCAGACGTTCCCGCGCATTGTCTGATGCCAGGTACTTCTCCGCACCAACCGGCGCAAGAATCTCTGCATCCAGATCCTCGAATACCTGCAGTCCGTAGACATGGTCCGCGTGATAGTGACTGACGATGACACGCACCACCGGCTCATCAGTAATCGTTCGGATTTTTTCCAGCAACATCCGCGACAGGGCCGGTGTGCCGAGCGCGTCAAACACCACCACGCCGGCGCCGGTCACGATCACGCCGGCATTGGAGATAAAGCCCTCATTGTCCGTTGCTATCCCCGGGACACCCTGCACGAAATAGACGTGCTCGGATACCCGTTCGAGGACCATGTCAACACTGGCAGGCGGACTGTCATAGGCGAATACATGACCGGCCACCGAGAGAGACAACACAAAACAAAGTAACTTGTTGATACGCATAATTTAGACAACCCCTTATCACATCGCACTGGACACCACACCATAACCCCCTCTCCTTTGGCGTTCGTGTCCAGAGGATAAGCTGCTGCAAGACACTACTACTGCCTCAATCTGATACAGACGGCTATGATTGCCACGGAAGCACACAGAATTACACGGAAAAAAGTATTTTATGGCATTTATTCTTCCGTGTTTTTCCGTGCGCTTCCGTGGCTATTAAATAAATTGGCTGCTCGGCTTAATATAGTTCAGCACACATTATTATCAAAATGAAAGAGCACTACCCGCGCCGCTCACGGAAAAACTGTTTCAGAAGCTCCCCGCATTCTTCCGCCAGCACACCACCGCGCGACTCAACCCGGTGATTAAGTCCAAGCGCGTCAAAACCGTGCATACAACTCGACACTGCACCACTTTTGGGATCAAGGGCGCCAAACACCACGCGTGCGACCCTTGCATGAACGATGGCACCGACACACATCAGGCAGGGTTCCAGGGTGACATAGAGGGTGGTACCAGCCAGCCGATAATTACCGAGTGCGTGGCCTGCTGCTCGTAGTGCCATCACTTCTGCATGTGCCGTCGGATCATGTGCCGCGATTGGCTGGTTCCAGCCCTGTGCCAGCAATGATTCACCCTGCACCAGCACAGCGCCAACCGGGACCTCAGCGGATGCCGCTGCCCTGCGGGCGAGCATCAGGGCAGTTTGCATCCATTCTGCATCAGTCATACGGAATTCTGTGCGAGCCGGGGGGCGCTATTCCACCCGATTGTAAATAAACCGGGAAAAGCCAGTAGCGGCAAGGGCTCTGCGGTGGCAGCAAGTGTCAATACCATGAAAAATACCCTGTTCAATAATTCTTCAATAAAGATATAACCTGTGAGCTATTACCATGAGTAGAGAGATCGAACAATACCAACAGGCTGGCATGGACGACTATCTGGCAAAACCATTAGAAATGAACAAATTGATCACAATAATTCACAAATGGGGTGATGCACGAGAACATCCATCTGCGAATAAAGCCACAGAATTGTACGGCCGCGATCTTGCTGAGAAGAACAACCGCTGAACCAAGTCTGATTCACGCCAGGCATCATCGAACCGGCATAATGCTGTCGCCTTTGGATTTCAGGAAACTCAAAAAGGTCTTTGCAATCACGGATAGACGCTTGCCTTTATTGTGCCCAACGAACCACTGCCAGGGAATGGGAAAACCTTTGACATCCAGTATAGCGAGGCGACCATGTTCGCCTTCCAGTACGAGGGTATGTCGTGAAAGTACGGATATACCCAAGCCGGCATCAATCGCCTGCTTGATGGCTTCATTACTACCCAACTCCATGCGAATCGTTAATTTGATGCCACGTTGTGCAAAAAAGTCTTCAATGGCCAGGCGAGTACCCGAGCCCGACTCACGCATAATAAAAGGGTACTGTGCCAACTGCGCCGGTTCGATAGCAGTCTGACCAACCAGGGGGTGCGTCCTGGGTGCCAGCACAACCAGAGGATTGGCAAGATACGGTTCGAATACCACACTCTCTAATTCCGGGGGGTGGCCAATGATGTACAGGTCATCAATCTTCTGTGTCAGACGCTCAAGCAAACGTTCGCGATTGGTGACCTTCAAGGCAACGTCCACTCCGGGATAGCGTTCACAAAATTGCCCTAATGCCCTGGGTGCAAAGTACTTTGCCGTCGTCACGACGGCCAGGCGCAACATACCGGTCTTTAAACCCTGCAGATCCGCGATCTCCATTTCCATGTTTGACATGGAATCCAGGATATGGCGGGCATGATCGTATACCACCCTGCCCGCATCGGTGAGATAGGTCTGTTTTCCGATTTGTTCAAATAGCGGCAGGCCGACACCAGCCTCCATTTTCTTAATCTGCATCGAGACCGTTGGCTGCGTAAGAAATAATTCTTCCGCGGCACGGGTAAAACCACGCAGTCGCGCTATCGCCTCAAATATCTGCAACTGCCGCAAACTGACATGGCGTAGCAGCTGGGTGGGGTGCGACTTATCCATAGACTTTAGTCTATAGCATACATACAAATAATCGACTGTTATTTATGCTACCTGGTCCGCATGCTTGTCGCCGGTTCGATGAATCGACCTTCGGCTTGTACAAATAAAATCATATGGAGACCAGACATGGCCAAGACAGAAAGCAGCACGATGAAAGAAGGCAAGGAGCGCTACAAATCCGGCGTTATCCCTTATAAAAAAATGGGTTATTGGGAGCCTGACTATCAGATCAAAGAGACCGACGTTTTAGCGATGTTTCGTCTTACACCACAAAAAGGTGTCGAGCCGGATGAATGCGCAGCAGCGGTAGCAGGTGAATCCTCCACTGCGACCTGGACCGTGGTATGGACAGACCGTCTGACGGCCTGTGAAATGTATCGCGCCAAGGCTTATCGCGTTGACCTGGTGCCAAATACCGGGCCTGGTACGGATAACGAAGCTCAATACTTCGCTTACATCGCTTATGACATCGATCTGTTTGAAGGCGGTTCGATTGCCAACCTGACGGCGTCCATCATCGGCAACGTGTTTGGTATGAAAGCCGTGAAGGCTCTGCGTCTGGAAGACATGCGCATCCCGGTAGCTTACCTGAAAACATTCCAGGGTCCGGCGACAGGCGTCATTGTCGAACGCGAGCGTATGGATAAATTTGGTCGTCCGTTACTGGGTGCGACCACCAAACCAAAGTTGGGTCTGTCTGGCCGAAATTATGGCCGTGTGGTCTATGAAGCACTCAAGGGTGGCCTGGACTTCATGAAAGACGACGAGAACATTAACTCGCAGCCGTTCATGCACTGGCGTGACCGTTTCCTGTATTGCATGGATGCGGTAAATAAAGCCTCCGCCGCCACCGGTGAGGTCAAAGGTCACTACATGAATGTGACGGCCGGTACCATGGAAGAAATGTACGAGCGCGCTGAATTCGCCAAATCACTCGGCTCAATCATTGTCATGATTGACCTGGTTATTGGTTATACCGCCATTCAGTCCATGGCACAGTGGGCGCGCAAGAACGACATGATCCTGCACTTGCACCGTGCCGGTAACTCAACCTACTCGCGTCAGAAAAATCATGGCATGAGCTTCCGCGTCATTTGTAAATGGATGCGTATGGCCGGTGTGGACCACATTCACGCCGGTACTGTCGTGGGCAAACTGGAAGGTGACCCGTTGATGATTCGCGGTTACTACGACACCCTGCTCGATACCCATACCAAAATGCAACTCGAGAAAGGTATTTTCTACGATCAGGACTGGGCATCGTTGAACAAGTGTATGCCAGTTGCATCCGGTGGTATTCACGCCGGTCAAATGCATCAGCTGATTCACTATCTTGGTGAAGACGTGGTACTGCAATTTGGTGGTGGCACGATTGGTCACCCGGATGGCATTCAAGCCGGTGCCATTGCCAACCGTACCGCGCTGGAAGTCATGATTCAGGCGCGCAATGAAGGTCGCGACATCTGGAACGAAGGTCCACAGATTCTGGCGGATGCCGCCAAATGGTGTTCCCCGCTCAAGGCTGGCCTGGATACATGGAAAGACATTACGTTCAACTATGAATCCACCGATAGTCCAGACTTTGTGCCCACCGCAACAGGCAGCGTTTAATCTATAAGGAGAACCAGATTATGATGACCAATCAAGGCAATCGCATTACCCAGGGGCAGTTTTCATTTTTGCCGGACTTGACGGATGCGCAAATCACCGCGCAAATCAAATATGCCCTTGGCAAGGGTTGGGCGCTGAGTGTTGAGTACACAGACGACCCACATC
>JAQBDO010000428.1:0-3542 GCA_032124375.1 Gammaproteobacteria bacterium | reverse complement strand
CGAATTTGTTGTTGGTGGGGTAGGGCCAGAGCAGGCGAATCTTGAAGCCCTGATCGAAAAGCTGGGCGTAGGCAATTTCCGCCTGATGGGCTACGTTGAAAACCCGGAGGGCTTTCTGAAAGAACTGCACATCTATATCCAACCCTCTCACCATGAGGGTCTTTGCATTGCCACACACGAAGCGATGCAAGCGGCGCTGCCGGTGATCGCCACCCGCGTCGGACAGCTTCGCCATAGCATCATTGACGGCCAAACCGGCTTCTTATGCGATGTTGGCGATGTCGATGCACTCGCCGATGCGGTAGTGGCATTGGTTCAGGATCCGGCACGGGCCTGCACCATGGGGCTTGCAGCATACGAGAGGGTCCTATCCCTGTTCAGCCCTGCAGAATTCCAGCAGAGTGGGGATCGATTGCTGAATGCCCTGGAATCCGGGCTCTGTCCGGTTCAGCCTGCATGAGGCGGCCATCTTCACATCTGCTGCTTAATCCGATGGTATTGATCTGACCGAAATCGGCATTCTCGCAGTCCTTAACAATCAGGATCTCAAGGTTCAACGGGCCCAATGGCAAGTAGCCGGGGCGCAGGCGTTCGCCGCGGGACTGCTGCCGGATCCAACTTTGGTCGCCGGCCTGGACAATCCAATGGAAAACGCCACGGGTCTGGTCAACCCGTGGTTGCTGGACGTGAGCTACGACATTGTTCCACTCATTACCCGACAGGCGCGTGTTGATGCCGCGCAGGAAGGTCGAAACAAAGTTTACCTTGAGCTGTTGTGGCAGGAGTGGCAGGTCATTCAGCGGGCCCGCTCACTGGCTGTGGCTATTATTTCCGGTTTGCTGGTGCAGATCCCACTGGTGTTGATTGTGATGCCGTTGTTCTACAGGACATTGTCATCCCCGGGCGGCAAACGTGCAGCCTGGTAATGAGTTCCTCGCCGATCCCGAGTTGAAATCATGGCGAGTCATAAGCCCTCCGAAATGGCCTGGTTAAACCCGGAAACACCAGGTATCGTCTGGGCTGGCCATGCAACTTCCTTGTGCATGTAGTCAACTATCGCCCGGACTGAGCGTAAGGATGGATTGACCTGGTTATTATCAAAAGTGTAGGCGAAATTCCGTTTTTGAACGGGCAGGTAGTGCTGATGACGTGCAAAGCCTTTTTCAAGGGTTTCGTCCAGTTGCTCAATGCGATCCAATACCGGTCCGAATTTCAAGCAAAGATAGTTAGGATCGTCTTCCCAGCCTGCAACCCCCGGGTTGGCAAACACACACGGTCTGGGTTTCATCAGGAATTCGTAAACCTGGCTGCTGACATCACCAAGATACAGGTCGGCTGTCATTGTATAGCTCATGTCTGTGCTCGACAGGCTGCCGGTATCGATGTGCATATGCTCGCAGGACAAGTGCTTTTTCCTGATGGTTCCCGGGGCTCTTAAATGCCAACTGTGCAACGATGCCTGCAGACGCTTCTGGAATAGCATGATGTGCGGAGCGAAAATCAGGTTGTATTTATCTGAATGATAGAAATATTCAAGAATGTCCTGCCCGAACTTGTACCAGGAAGACAGTTCGCTGGAACAGTGTGGATTGTAAAGAACAGTGGGCCGGTCATTATCAAACAGCTTTAACGGCCTTTTTTCCAGGGCGTGAACCGCAGCAAATTTCGGATAGCCGGCAATGGCGTAGTGGCCGTTGCGCAGCTGCCCTGCCGCCAGCAGGCGATCCCTGATTTTTCTGCCGGAAAGCAATACCAGGTCGAATTTTCCACTGTTTTTATCGAAGCCGATATCCCGGTCACCGGCTCCATGCCGGGTGTGAATAAATCGCAAGTTGGAAAGCTCGAAGTGTGACTTCAGCATCAGCGAGGTCTTTTCCGTAACGACCAGGGCATCAAGGTCAGCAAGCCGGGCCGCATTGGCTTTCAACATGACGACTTTTTCCACCGGAATGCACCCGGATAACCGCGAACAAAGCCAGCCAACACTCGGGGGCAGGGTAATACGGATCCAATGACAGCGTTGGTCCGGGTAGTCCCTGGCCAGGGCGCTTAAGGCTCTGAATTGAGTATCGCTGGAAATGATCAGCCGGACTTCAATGTCGGGATGAAGCCGCGACATTTCGAAAGCGATGGGTGCACTATGCAGAACCTGGTGAATCTGCTCGTGATTGTAGAGAAATCCAATTTTCATTGGCGATGCCCCAAGATATCAGTTATTTACCGAAAGAAGTATGGATCCGTCTTGCTCATGCCAGAGCAGTTCAGTCGTTTGCAGTACCAGGTCGAGCGAAAGCATAGGCTCAAGATCCACACTTCCGTGCATCGTGGTATTGCTGGCGGCATTGCGGGCTGCTGACGAGTCGAATACGAGCTGCTTGCCGGTTTCCCGATGAACCCATTCAAGAAAGTCCATCACCGAACTGTCTTCGAGCACAAAGCCCGGTGTGAGTTTCTCTGTCCAAAGCCAATCACCACCGTAGGTGGCGATGATGTCAGATTGCACTTTGCCTGATGAATCCAGAACCGTGTGTTCACCGAGCCCTGAAATAATTAATTCATTGTCGCTTTCAATCGTCACCGTTCCCTCGCGAACTCTCACTTCGAGAGCCGCGTTATCAGCGGAAACCATGAACTGCGTACCGTTGTGCCAGACGGTTCCCCACTGGGTAACGATATGCAGCGCATCTTGCTTACTGGCGGCGGGTAACCCGGGGGGCGTATCTACATAGACTTGTCCGGCGAGCAGTTCAATTGCATTGCTTGCGAGCAGATTCAAGCGAGTGTTCTGGTCCACGCGCAAGATGCTTTGATCACCCCACTTGATTGACAGGCCTGAGCCTTTTCCGGTTACCACCGTTTGTTGGGGGTAAACTGCGAATACAAGATTTTCCGGACCCAGGTTAACGCGTTCCTGTTCCTGTAAAAAAGTGACCTGGCCCTGATGCTTTTCGACGGTCCCAACGGCCATTAATACGTCTGGCTGTCCACCGAACTGGAGCATTGCGGGCCGCACCAGCAAGGCCAAAAGCAATGAAGCCGCCATAGCCCAGTATATGACCCGCTTTCTGCGTGATCTGGCAGACTGAAGTTTTTCCCAATCTTCGGAAAAATGCTTGAAAATCAGCTCTTCAACTCCGGCAGGAGGGCGTGGCCTGGCAGGCACATCCTGAAACAGGGCTTCCAGCGTGTCATCCATGCTTTTGGTGTCTTGGTCGGGCCTGTGATTCATAGATGACTTCTGCCTCAGGCCGCATCAGGCTTGCGTTGAGTAAATTCGGCATAAACGGCCTGAAAGGCATTGCGTGCTCGAAACAATATGGATTGCGCAGCAATCTGGCTCATTCCAAGGCGATCAGCCATCCGAATAACGTATTTATCCTGAGTAAAAATTCATTCCCCGATTATCCAATTTCGGGCGTAAGGTTGTCAGCGCCACCGGTAAGTTGCAGCCATGCATGAATGGCTGCTCCCTTGATTCCCAGGGCCTGGTCCTGGTTCAGGTAGATGGGAATCCGCTCCAGCAGGTGACGGTATGATCTGCC
>JAQBDO010000427.1:0-2908 GCA_032124375.1 Gammaproteobacteria bacterium | reverse complement strand
TGCCATGCTGGTCCTGCACCAGCCAGTTGCAGTCGTGCCTTATCTGTCAATGTACAAGGCCTATAACAGTGGAGCGGCATTCAGTTTTCTGGGTGATGCGTCCGGTTGGCAGCGCTGGTTTTTTATTGTGCTGGCCATGATCGTCATCGGGGTGCTGGTTGTCTGGTTGCGACGCCTGCCGGCGCATGAAACACGTACCAGCCTGGCGCTGTCGTTAATCCTTGGCGGCGCTGCCGGTAACCTGATCGACCGGCTGGTATACGGGTATGTGATCGATTTTATTGATGTCTACTATGACAGCTGGCACTGGCCGGCCTTTAATGTCGCCGATGCTGCAATTTCGGTGGGTGCATTTCTGCTGTTGCTGGATGCCTTTTGGGGTGGCAGGGAAAAATCCCCGGCTGGCTAGTATGCTTTTGGTTATTGGCGAAGGTAGTAACCGTAGGACGGGTAAAGCGCAGCGTACCCGTCAAGAAGTGGCAGACGCTTGACGGGTACGGTCGCTCTCGCACTTCCCTGTGCTCCGCGACACTCGGACTATCCTGCCCATCGTCGCGTTGCCCCTTTACCCGTCCTACGGTTACTACCTTCGCCAATAACCAGAAGCACACTAGCCAGCCGGGAGTTTTTTCCTGCCACCCGAAAACGCATCCAGCAACAGCAGAAACGCACCCACCGAAATCGCAGCATCGGCAACATTAAAGGCCGGCCAGTGCCAGCTGTCGTAATAGACATCAATAAAATCGATCACGTAACCGTATACCAGCCGGTCGATCAGGTTACCCGCCGCGCCGCCAAGGATTAACGACAGCGCCAGACTGGTACGTGTTTCATGTGCCGGCAGGCGTCGCAACCAGACCACCAGCACCCCGATGACGATCATGGCCAGCGCGACAAAGAACCAGCGCTGCCAGCCCGAGGCATCACCCAGAAAACTGAATGCCGCTCCACTGTTATAGGCCTTGTACATTGACAGATAAGGCACGACTGCAACTGGCTGGTGCAGGACCAGCATGGCATCAGCCAGCAACTTGGTGCACTGATCCAGCAGCAACACGACAACAGAAACCCATAACCATTTCAAGGCGTCATACTCCGTGTTGTGTGTTCAGGCAAAGCGGCGCTGTTCACCAGCACCGCTAATATTATCAATGCATCGGCCGCAAATGTCCGGGTGCTCCGCACTGGAACCGACATCTTCACGGTGATGCCAGCAGCGAGCACATTTCTGATGCGCAGACGCCGTTGCCTTGATACTGAATACCAGATCAGGCACATCAGCAGTCACGGCATCATCCGGACATTCATCTGCGGGGTGCACACGCACATAAGAAGTAATTAATATAAAACGCAACTCATCGCCAACCGCCTTTAACAGTGCCCGTGTCTCGGCATCTGCATACAGGTCCACCTCTGCGGCCAGCGAGGAACCAATCTTGCCGGCAACACGCAGCTTTTCCAGCTCCTTGCTAACCGCCTCGCGCACCGTAATGATCTGTTCCCAGAAACAGACCCCCATGCGCTGCAGGATCTCACCTTCGGAGTAAAAAGCGGACGGCAGTTCATACCAGCCGGACAGGAACACGGAATCCTCATGCTTGCCGGGGAGATGCTGCCAGATGTCTTCCGCAGTAAAACTCAGAATGGGCGCCAGCCAGCGAGACAGCGATTCAACCACATGGTACATCGCCGTCTGTGCCGAACGCCGGGGAACACTGTTCTCCTGCGTGGTGTACTGGCGATCCTTGATGATGTCGAGATAAAAGCTGCCCATATCCACTGCACAGAAGTTATGTACCAGCTGATAGATGCGGTGGAATTCGTAATTCTCATAGGCCTGCTGAATCTGCCCCTGCAGCGAGCGGGTGCGTTCCAGCGTCCAGCGATCCAGGCACAGCATCTGTTCCGGATCGAGCAGGTCTTTTTCGGGATCAAACCCGGAGAGATTGGCAAGCAGGAAGCGGGCTGTATTACGCAAGCGGCGATAGGCCTCCGCTGTGCGCTTCAGAATCTCGTCAGACACGGTCATTTCGCCCCGGTAGTCTGTCGCGGCCACCCATAAACGTAAAATATCCGCACCCAGAGAATTGACAATCTTCTGCGGCGCGACCACGTTGCCACGTGACTTGGACATCTTCTGTCCCCTGGCATCGACAGTAAAACCGTGTGTCAGCACTGTCTTGTAAGGTGCAACACCGCGCATGGCCATTGAACTCAGCAACGACGACTGGAACCAGCCACGGTGCTGGTCAGAACCTTCGAGATACAGATCGGCAGGCACACCCAGTTGCGCGCGACGTTCCAGCACGGCAAAGTGCGACACCCCGGAATCAAACCATACATCCAGCGTATCTACGACCTTGTCGTAATCATCCGCATCACTACCCAGCAGCTCGTTTGCCTCCAGCTCAAACCAGACATCAATGCCCTGCGCTTCTACCTTGCTGGCAACTGCCTCTATCAAGCGTGCCGTATCCGGGTGCAACTCACCGGTTTGCCGATGAATGAACAGCGCCATCGGCACGCCCCAGGTGCGCTGCCGCGAGATGCACCAGTCCGGCCGGTTACCGACCATGCCCTCGATACGGGCCTCGCCCCAGTCGGGCAACCATTGCACGTCCTTGATCGCGGCCTGGGCTGCAGCACGCAGCCCCTGTTGTTCCATGCTGATAAACCACTGCGGTGTTGCGCGAAAGATGATCGGCGTCTTGTGACGCCAGCAATGCGGATAGCTGTGGCGCAACATCTCTTCATGCAGCAGCGCGCCCTTGCCCTTCAATACTTCAATCACGTGATCATTCGCCTTGAGAACATGCTCCCCGGCAAACAATTCGGTATCGGGCAGAAAACAGCCGCGGCTGTCGACTGGATTATCAACCGGCAGGTCATAGCGACTGCCGACCACATA
>JAQBDO010000426.1:0-3854 GCA_032124375.1 Gammaproteobacteria bacterium | reverse complement strand
CCCACCAGTTTCGGGAAGTACTTGCCTGCGAAAGTAAACTTGCGGCGGTAGACCTTGCGGAACAGGTCCTGGCGGGCAACCGGCATGTTTTTCGGATCGGAGGTGCCGAGGTAATAATGGCACTTGTCAGTACAGGCACCGCATTTAACGCAGGAATCAAGGAACACGGCCAGCGAGCGGTACTTGCCGGTGAGTTCTTCCATCTTGTCGTAGGCGACCTGCTGCCAGTTGTCGACCAGTTCGCCAGGGAACCCCAGCGCTTCCTGAAATTGTTCCTTGGCGACAAACGGCTTGCTGTGCGCCATCGTGCCTACCTGGATTTTAGGTATGACAGGATATTCTTTCAGTTCCGGTGTTTCGAAATCAGCCACGCTCTATAGCTCCTGTTACTTTTCCAGCTCGGCTGCCCATGCGGACAGATGACGTTTCTCACGCGGGTTGTCTACCTGGTTACGGGTAGGACTGAAGAATATGCCGGGTGCGTGCAGTAATTTGCTGATCGGGAAAATAATCATCAGCGTGGCGACCAGTCCGAGATGAACCAAAAGAACCGGATCTTCAGGAATGGGCTGCCAGTTGAAGTACATCAGGCCGCGGAAAAATTCCTTCACCGCAACAATATCGGTATGGGTCACGTAGTCCATCATCAGGCCGGTACCGGCAATGGAGAACAGCAGTGCCAGCATCAGATGATCGGAGAGGGAGGTGATATAACGAACACGATCGACCAGAAAGCGACGTGCCCACAGACCCAGCAGGCCGGCTGACATGGCAAAGGCCGCATACATACCAAATGGCTGGATCAGGTCAACCCAGGTCCATACAGGATCGGTGAAATAACGCAGATGACGCGCCAGTACCAGGAACATACCGTAGTGAAACAGCCAGCCGAATAGCCAAATCCATTTATTGGACTTGAACAGGCTCTCGAAAAATACCAGCTCGCGGAGCATGCGCATGACCACGCCGGAACGTGTCACCGGGGCGGGTGTCGTTGGTATCTTAAGGGGTGCAGGTGTCTTCGCGTACTGGCGTATTTTCGACGCCAGACCTACGACCAGCAAGGCCGTGGCTACGTAGAACAGCACCGCATAAACAATAGTCAGAAACGGCATGTTTCTGAACTCCTACGGTTAAAGTGTGAAAAGACTGTTAGCGCAGGCAGAAGGCGAGCCCTCTGCCTGCGTTGACAGGATCCTAGACGCAGCCAGTAGGCTTCGGCAGACCGGCGTACTTGCAAGCCTGCTTGGCAGGACCGTACGGGAACAGTTCGTACAGGTACTTGCTGTTGCCCTTGTCCTTGCCGAGCTTTTTGCCGATGGCCTTGGTCAGCACACGAACCGCAGGAGCGATCTGGTATTCCTCGTAGTACTCACGCAGGAAGTTAATCACTTCCCAGTGGCTATCGGTCAGTTCGCAGTCATCAATGTTTGCCATAACAGCAGCAACATCCTTGTCCCAGGTGTTCAGATCAGCCAGATAACCTTCTTCGTCTGTCTCGTATGTCTTGCCGTTTGCTTCAATACTGCTCATGAGTAAATCTCCTCTCTAAAAGAATAAAAGTGATATAGCTACAGCCAGGACTGCACCTTGTCGTTTTTCTCAACCAGATCAACAAAGCCGGCATAATCGACGACAGTAACGCCGTCTGCCAGTTTGTCTTCAGAAATACCGCGAGCAGCCAGATCGGGACCCAAAACGGATACCGTGTGACCTGCAAGCATTGCTGACGCCTTACCCTTTTTAACAGCACCGTACACGCCATCTTCAATCAGTAGCAGCACATCACCGCTTTGCATGATTGAGGACGCCGTGTTGAGGTTGCCATTCTCATAAGGCGATTTGTTTACCAGATGTAACATAGACATGTGATTGGTCTTCCCGATTAAAAGTTAAACAGGACATCCTGACCTGCCAGGACCTCACCGAGTTCGGCGCGACTGACCAGGCGAATGGAATCCTTCTCGGCCCAGTCTTCATCCTCGTCTTCCCAAACCAGGTGCTGCAGGTCATCGAGTGTGAGTCCGCGTTCTTCCAGCGATTCTTTCTCGACGTAAATCTTGGTGATTTCAAAATCGCCAAGTGCAGCATAGGTCGGTGAAAAATTCTTCATGCCGATACCGCTGGTGTCCTGGCCCTTGACCAACTGATAGACACCATCGTCCATGAATGTGACGCTGACATCCTGTTCGAAGGCTGCGCCAATCAGTACCACTTCAAGGGCTTCCCACGCATAGATGGTTCCGTAAGGTGCCTTGCGGTTGATATACATGAACTTCTTTATTTGTTCTGCCATCTGATATCTCCCGATCAGTCGCCGAATACAACCAGACGATCGCTCTGGACGCCGCCTTCAATAAGCTGTCCGAGTCCGGAGATCCGGAAGCCGGGTGCAATATTGGTTGCGTCCTTGCCATTACGCTGGGCCTCACCGTCATCAACGATGCCACGACGTTGTGCTGCTGCCACACACAGCACCATGTCAAGGCCATGTTCCAGTGCCAGTTCGCTCCAGCGCGCGACGACGTTGCGGTCGTCCTGCGGCGGTGTGGTCAGGCGTGTGCCGTTGTTGACACCATCGTGATAGAAAAAGATACGATAGATTTCGTGTCCTTTTTCCAGTGCAGCTTTGGCGAAGAAATAGGCCGAGTCAGCAGATTGATGCTGATACGGACCTTCGTTAACCTGAATAGTAAACTTCATGCTATCAATCCCTAGAAACGGATATGCGTGGAAGCATTCAGGCTGGCACGGGCGCCACGCCAGTTATCGATGTGGTACTTGGTGAACGGTAAACCGGTCTTTTCAAAGAAACGCGGCCAGCCGATGCGTTCGATCCAGTCATTCATGCGTTCCCAGTCTTTCGCATCTTCCTTGTAAGCCCCAAGAATCTTCTTCACAACAGCCGTGGCTTCAGGCCAGCGTGGCGGGTTGTTTGGAATGCCGGAAGCAACCAGCTTCTGGAAAGTCGGTTTGCCGCGGGCATTGGAGTGGTTACCACCGACCCAGATGGCCAGCTTGGAGTGTTCCGCGTCGTTGATTTGCATCGGCGGGCAAGGCGGGAAGCAGGCACCACAACAGATGCACTTCTTCTCGTCGACTTCCAGTGAAGGCTTGCCGTTCACCAGTGCCGGGCGAATGGCTGCAACCGGGCAACGTGCGACAACAGAAGGACGTTCGCAAACGTTGGAGACCAGGTCGTGGTTGATCTTCGGCGGCTTGGTGTGCTGTACGTTAATGGCGATATCGCCCTGGCCGCCGCAGTTAATCTGGCAGCAGGAGGTCGTCATGTGCACGCGGTTCGGCATGTTCCAGTTTTTGAACTCACCGATCAGTTCGTCCATCATGGACTTCACCACACCGGAGGCGTCGGTACCCGGGATGTCGCAGTGCAACCAGCCCTGGGTGTGTGACAGCATGGCCACCGAGTTGCGGGTGCCGCCGACAACAAAACCGGCATCGGTCAGCGCCTTGATCAGCGGCTGTACCTTGGCTTCATCAGCCACCTGGTACTCGATGTTGCTACGGATGGTGAAGTGGATGTAACCCTCGCCATAGGTATCGCCGATGTCGCAAAGCTTGCGCAGGGTGAAGATGTCGAGAATACGCTGGGTACCTGCACGCACAGTCCAGATCTTGTCACCGTTGTTGGAAACGTGCAGCAGCACACCCGGTTGTGGATCTTCGTGGTAGGCCCACTGTCCGTTATTCTTGCGCATCACCGGATGCATGTACTGGAACCCATCCGGGCAACCTGATTCAATGGGCGACCGCATTTCTTGTGCCATGAGATTCTCCTGTAATTCTGTATTTTATTGAACAAGCCCCGGTGTCATTCACCGGGGCTGTTTCGA
>JAQBDO010000425.1:0-2727 GCA_032124375.1 Gammaproteobacteria bacterium | reverse complement strand
GTCAGCAATTCCCTGATATCAGGATCGTCTTCGACAACCAATACCTTCATACCATTTCCCTTAAACCTGACTACCGGCGATGATATACAGGACAGCATATCAGGATTCTGCATTACGAGACCACCCGGTGGATGACTGCATGCTTACTGGTTTGGCGGCGTGCAAATCCAGATCTGCTCTGGGCAGCTCAATGTAAAACGTTGTTGGAGCATCCGGCGATGAATTGAAACCGATCATGCCACCGTGCTCTTGTACTATGAGCCTGGCAATGCTCAGACCAAGGCCGGTGCCGACTTTCAAATCCCGATAAGCTCGACCCGCCTGGACAAATTTCTTGAAGATATGGCCATGAAATTCTTTGGGTATACCATCGCCATAATCCGTCACCTCGACTCGAAGCATTGGTCCATGCGTATCAACTACAATCTCTACTGGCTTTCCCGGGGGGGAAAACTTGATTGCATTGGACAGCAGGTTGGTAACCGCCTGCATCAGCCGGTCTGCATCACCATTTATACGGTCATTGGTGGTCAAGGTTTTAAAAGCGATCGTTACCTGCGCCTGCTCCGCAATCGCCTTGCAGTCCTCGACAACCCGGAATACAAGTGTTGTCAGATCCAGCGGCTCAAACTCGAATGTCATTTTTCCGGCCTCAATCTTTTCTATATCCAGAATGTCACTGATGAGTCTGACCAGGCGCCTGCTGTTGCTGTGAGCCAGAGCGATAAGTCTCTGCGCCTGCTCGGGAAGCTGCTCAGTCATATTCTCCATGAGCATCCCAAGGGAACCAAGCACGGAGGTCAGCGGTGTACGCAATTCGTGACTGATCGTAGTAATGAATTCCTCCTTCATGCGCTGGGATTCCTTTAGCTCCGAGATGTCCCATGCAACCCCGACGTAGTTCATTGTGCGTCCCCGACTATCTTTTATTTCATTAATCGTAACCCATTGGGGAAAGATCTCTCCATTCTTGCGCCGGTTCCAGATCTCACCCTGCCAGTGGCCCTCCCCACTGATAGAAGCCCACATCCGCTCATAGAACTTATTATCCTGTTTCCCGGACTGCAACATTCGGGGATTTTTACCAAGCAGTTCTTCCGCACGGTATTGGGTAATAGCCATGTATGCGGGATTCACGGACTGAATTGTCCCTTGCGCATCTGTTACTACGATACCTTCAGTTGTAGTTTCAAATACACTGGCCGCGAGGCGTAGTTTCTGATCAGCCTGTTTACGTTCAGTAACGTCGCGAACGATGTGGACCAACATTCGCCGCCCTTTCACGGTCACCTGGCTGATAGCCAGCTCAATTGGAAAAGTCGATCCATCCTGCCGTCGTCCAAGCCCTTCACATTCATCAGACAACAAGAAGGGGCTAATCAAACGCTTGGCACTACCAGCTCGCAACTGCTCCAGATAGGTATTCTGGCAGCTTTCCTCGAGCAACACGGTGAATTTTCTCCCCAGGAGCTGGCTTACTTCACATCCAAACATCTTCTCCGCAGACTGATTGATTGATTCTATTACACCATCCGCGTTAACGGTGATGATGCCGTCCACGATATTGTTCACAATCGTATTGATCCGTGTCGCACTGTCGCGCAGTGCTTCCCGTTGTCGCATGCTGTAATGGATCAATATAAGGCTGAGTGCCGAAACCAAAAGCGTCACCAGGAGCATAATATAAAGGCGATGAAAGTTTTCCCTTTGCAGTTCTTCCAAATCCCTTTCGTTATTAATCACGACCGTACTCGCACGGAGTATCATATCCAGACCGTCCTGGAATGTTTGATCCATTCGCGCCATAGCGGTGGCCGCCGCAGTTTCTTTCTCCGATACCACTTCGGCCTGCGCTTGTTCCAGGCGCAGTGCTTCACGCTGTTCTGACAGATCGAGAATCTGCGCGGCAAAATCAACAAGGGTATTTCGGACGGGCTCCATGCCAATAATGAGCTTTGACAGTCTAATATCACCTTGCACCCGTTGCTGAACGGAACTATAGATAGTGTCATAGCGCTTTTTATATATTTCGAGCGCAGCGCGTTGTTCCTTTACCTTATAGTTTTCCAGAACATCATTTCCTGGCCGACTCAGGTCGCGCCAGGCACCGGCAAGTGCGTCGAGTTGAAGGGACAGGTGGTGCTGTTCGGCGGTATCAGACCCCATGGACTGGATCTGCACCAGCAGATTTCCACTCCATATGAGGAAACCGATGATCACTACCCAAGCGGCAGCGTAGAGTTGTTTCATTGTGAGCGCCCCCTGGTTCCAGCCAGCATACCGTTGTGCAGACCGCATATACGCAGCCTGAGCAGGTATCACCTGAAAAGTCATCTGGATCCGAATACTATTATTTTTATTACATATTCATATTACACATGAAATGAACAAAACACCTCACATTTTATGTGATTTTTTCGATCACCTCTCTGCTGTAGCCCGTGCCCGGGGCATCATCAGGACAGGGTGAATACTCCTCCAGCTAAAACCGGATCGATCGGCGGCCACTTGGCCGATTAAGCCCCCCCTACAAGGTGACTCCATGGAGAAGGTGTGACCGGAAACCGGTCGAGAGGCTGGCCTGGGCCATGGGTGAGGTATAACGCAGTCGGGAACCACAGCGAGAGCGTTGTGGCGAGAGGTTTACTGATCCTCTGTACAGGGATTCTAAAAGACAGATAGGGACAGAGTACCAATTGACCTGCAGACCGTTCTGCTGATGCAGCT
>JAQBDO010000424.1:0-5622 GCA_032124375.1 Gammaproteobacteria bacterium | reverse complement strand
GTGGGTAATGGACTGGTCTATTGCAGTGAATTCATGAGTGACGACGAAGCCCGGGACACCCTGCTCCGGAATATTGAAGGTGAAGTCATCACAGAACCCAGGCTGTTGCACTTTCGAACGGGACAACGGGTGAGACACTGGAATCGAAACTGCGTAGCGTTGGGGCTGGCGGCCGGCTTTCTCGAACCACTGGAATCCACCAGCATTCACTTGATCCAGCGCGGCGTGATCCGGCTGTTGCAGATTTTTCCTTACAGCGGCATCGTTGAGTCGGACCGGGCGGAATTCAATCGCCAGATGGACACCGAGTTTCGCTTTATCCGCGACTTCATCATCATGCACTACCATCTCACAGAGCGAACGGATTCCGAGTTCTGGCGTCGCTGTCGAGAAATGGATATACCTGCCAGTCTGCAACATCGCCTGGATCTATTTCGTGAGAACGGCCGCGTGTTCGAAGCCGAGGGAGATATATTTCGCGAGAATAGCTGGACCCAGGTAATGCTGGGGCAAGGAATCGAACCGCAGAGCTATCACCCCATCGTGGATATGATGGATGATCAGGAGCTTCGCCAGTTTATGCAAATCCAGCGCCAGAAGGTGGACGTTGTGCTGAACCAGCTGCCCACACATCAGGAGTTCATCAACCGTTACTGTCCAACCGCATTTGTCTAGAATCCGTCACACATGACAGCGAAGAAACAGGTAACGTAGTTCAAGTCGAAACTACTGCTCCTGTGCTTCTGCCCATTCTTCCGCCTCTGCCTGGTGGCCCGCCATGGCCATAAGTTGTGACATCCTCTTATAGAGCAATGGGTATTCCTTATCCTTCTCTTTTCGTATCAATGATCTGGCGTAGCGTTGAACATCCTTGACATAACGCTCAAGGTCCTTGACCTTGCCTTTCTCGCGTGAGTATTTGATCAAGTTGCCATAAGCTCTGAGAGTCAATCCCATTTGATCCGAATATTTTTTTGTTACTTCCAGTAACAGATCTGTCGCCTTTTCGTCTTCCCCTGTCTTGAAATAGGCCGTGCCCAGCCAGCCGATGCTTTCGGCAATCTTCTTTTCGTCACCCCTGGTGTAATAGAGCGACTGCTCCAGGTACGGTATTACCTCACGCCACTTTCCGTCCTTGCTCATGAACTCGGCGATATTCATGTAGCTCTCATAGTTGTGCGGGTATAGTTCAAATATTTTTTTCAAGTGATAATACATCGCTTGTGGATTGCGCATATTTCGGCCCAAGGCTGCCAGTTCGAAATGGACCTTCCAGTCGGCAAGACCTGAATTCACAATGTCCCGACGTCTTTGAACCACTTCCGTCGGAGATCCGACTTCCTTAGTCGCACTCGCTCGTTTTTCACTAAGAAATTTTTCGAGTTCGATGTAATTACTCTGCCCGGGAAATGGCGGATGCTGAACCATACTCTGCAGTTTTTTTATCACCTCGATCGTTTCGTAATTCGGGAATCCAATCCTTCTGGCGACTTCGACGCTTGGCAAAGGTTGGTAAGCATCGGACGCAGTTAAGTTGCTTATGATCGAACGGGAAATCTCTGCTGCCAGGATATGGTTTCCGGAAAAATCGTAATGAACGTGCTCCAGAAACAAGTTCCAGCCGGGTTGAAATGGTTGGCTAGCTTGCTCAAAAGCCGCCGCGCTATCGACAAAGCTGAATGCGTCATTCTCGACGCTGGCGGCAACTTTTCGGATGATCTGATTTATTCTGGTATCCGCGCGAAATCGCAATGCGTCCAGATCCAGAGCACGCTCATAGTGAGTTTTAGCCTTTTGGAATTTGCCGAGATTTTCGTAGGCTGTAGCGAGCCTAAAGTGGGTGTCGGCATAATCGTGATCAATCTCTAATGCTGCTTGAAAACCTGTTATAGCGTCATCCCAGTTCTCCTTATCAAAGCTCTGAGATGCCCTACTATTCAATTCACGCCATTGATCGAGCTGTTCCTCTGACACGTCCGGGCTGTGAACGGACAAGAAAGGCGCGGAGTGTCGAAGATTAACGGGTACTGTGGACAGTAATACATGGATCCCCTTATTACGAAGCGTCTCAATGATGCTTGTTAGGTTGTCTTCATAATGACCGTAAACACTTTCCATGCGAGGGTCATCGTGTGAGACACCGTGACTGGTAAACATTTGCATGCCTTCCCACGCGAGATCCTGCTTCGCATCGGCAGGTCTGATTTGCAGAATGAGGCTGTCCAGGGCTTGCCATATCCTCGTGCGCTTTAATGCCTGAATTCCCCGGATCAGAGTAATGTTTGCCAGAAAATTCTGATTGAATGTGCCAGGGCCATACGGACCAACAACCTCATTGTTACCCATCAAAATAACGGCAAAGTCGGCGGAGTTTTTCGGGATCGACCTCGCAACCGCGTATACGACATGGGAATTGACCGACGTCATGGCCGTATTGATAACTTCGATTTGTCGCGAAGGTAGTGCAGCTCTGAGTTGGGTCGCCAGAAGCCTGTCAAGGCCGTGGTTTTTATAGGGGAAGCCCTGCGCTGCAGATCCGCCCAGAACGTAGACTCTAAGCAACTCAGGACTACGATCTTCGGCAAAGGTATTTTCCTTGGGGCCAATATCAAGTGACGGAGGATAGAACTGGTCAGCAAAATCAGGGTTTTCCTGATAGTGAGCTTGGCCATTGATGTCAATTTCATGGAAATAGTCGAAAGACTTACCTACCCCCAATCCCATCAGCGCCAGTTCAACTGAAACAAAGATCAGTAGCGGAATCAGAACGATTGCAATGAATGAAAAGATGATGTTCTTAAGCTGGGTCATGAAGAGTTGTCCAGAGTTGCCGTCGGCGATCAGTGATCAGTCGAGGTCGTACTTTTCCTTGTAATTTTCTGCAAGGGATGGGTCTTGGGCCTGCTTGTCCAGGAATAAGTTGCCGATTGCCAAAGCGTCAAGCTCGGTTCCCATGAAGCACCTGAACGCATCCGTCGGCGTACAAACAATAGGTTCACCACGGACGTTGAACGATGTATTGACAACCACCGGGCAACCCGTGAATTCCTTGAACTTGCTGATTAACGCGTGATATCGGGGATTTGTGTCGGCATGGACAGTCTGAACCCTCGCGGAGTAATCCACGTGCGTTACTGCCGGTATCTCGGAGCGTTTGATATTCAGTTTCTCGATGCCGAATAGCTTCATCTCCTCTTCCGTCATGGTCCGCCGAATGTCTTCCTGTACGTCCGCTACGATTAGCATGTAAGGGCTATCAGCTTCCAGCTCAAACCACTTGTTCACATCCTCCGCAAGAACGGAGGGAGCGAAAGGTCGAAAACTCTCACGGTACTTGACCTTCAGGTTCAAAGTCTTCTGCGTGGATTCAGACATCGGATTGCCGAGTATGGAGCGGCCACCCAGTGCGCGTGGTCCAAATTCCATCCGCCCCTGAAACCACCCGACAGCGTTGTTGTCGGCCAGCGCCCGTGCCGACCTGGTGATGAGTTCGTCAGGATCGAGCTTCTCAAATGTGGCGCCAATGGCTGCGAGTTCCGAGGCTATGTCGTCGTCTGAGAATCCTGGGCCGAGATAAGAGCCGCGCATGGAGTCGCCGCCGGAAACCGTCCGTGGCTGGTCACAATCCTGGTGCCAATATGCAAGGGCAGCGCCCAACGCCCCGCCCGCATCACCAGCCGCAGGCTGAATCCAGATTCGGTCAAAAGCGCCGTCCCTGAGTATCTTGCCGTTCGCGACGCAGTTCAGGGCAACGCCGCCTGCGAGGCAAAGATTCGGAATTTCGTATTCTTTCGCCAGGTTTCTCGTGATGTTGAGGACGATTTCTTCCGTGACAACCTGGATTGACGCAGCCACGTCCATATGAAATTGCGTGAGGGGATCTGAGTCCGGCTCACGAACAGGCTGACCGAACAGGGACTCGAACTTCTGGTTCGTCATGGTTAGCCCTGTCAGGTAATTGAAATAGGACTGGTCCAACCGAAACGACCCGTCGTCTTTCAGGTCGATCAAATGATCCAGAATCAGGTCCCGGTATTTCGGCTCGCCATAGGGCGCGAGACCCATCAACTTATATTCGCCGCTGTTGACTCGAAAGCCCGTGTAATACGTAAACGCAGAGTAGAGCAAGCCCAACGAATGGGGAAAGTGGATTTCCTTTTCAATATCGATCTTGTTTCCACGGCCCAATGCAACAGTCGTCGTAGCCCACTCGCCAACGCCATCCAGAGTAAGAATTACAGCTTCATCGAAAGGCGACGGATAGAATGCACTGGCTGCGTGACTGAAATGGTGTTCTGAAAATCGAAGTTGACTGGCGCTGAAGCCTTTATCGAGCCGCTTGAACTTCTTCAGCAGTACATCCTTGAGGAACAGTTTTTCCCGCAGCCAGACTGGCATCGCCACACGAAAGGACTGGAATCCTTTCGGTGCGACGGCGATGTAGGTCTCCAATAGTCTTTCAAACTTCAAAAACGGCTTGTCGTAGAAGACAACAAAATCGACATCACCCAGGTTTTGCTGTCCCTCTTTGAGCACGTAGTCAATCGCATTCTGGGGAAAACCCGGATCATGCTTTTTGCGAGTGAAGCGTTCTTCCTGTGCTGCGGCGACGATCTTCCCTTCGACAACAAGTGCCGCAGCGCTGTCATGGTACAGCGCAGATACGCCGAGAATTTTCATGCGGTCAGAAAAGCGTGTAAATGAATGGCGCGATTGCCGAGCCCTGACTTAGAAGAATCAACCCGCCAAACACCGCGAGAATTACCAACACGGGCAGCAGCCAGAACTTTTTTCGGACCTTCAGGAACGTCCATAACTCGGCGATTATCGATAACATTGTTGGCTAATCCACTTGTCTAGAACTGGTTTTTCATTGGCTGCAGTTGTGTCTCCCGCTTGATCCAGTATGAGTCGGTATCCGGGTCCAGACGAATAGCAAGGAGATCTTTCCCGGTCATGCGGATATAAAGACCCGTCGGTAAGAAGGCTGTGACATATACGAGGGCCATGACGATTGGTGCGACGAATCGTCCGAGCAGTATTCCAAACTTGAACCACAGTTCATTCGGCTTGGAGAGCAGCCGCGGATAGGCAAATGTGATCATGAGAAGTATGGCAGCGGCGGAGATAAGCCACCACAAGACCTCGCCGCTCTTCCAGAAGACGTAGCCGCTGACCGCCAGAAACACAAACGAAAACGTAATTCCGAAGCTACGTTCGGAGCCTCGTTCCGTCTCGATAAGATCTCGTTCCATGGTCTGTAAACCTTTTAGCCCGCCGTGTCTCCTGATCACGGCTTTGTCCTCAGTATATGCATAAAAAAATACCCGCAGCGAACTGCGGGTATTTTCTCAAAAGACCCGGACTATTACACAGTCTCAACTGGGCGCCTTTTTTGTCTCAGGAGTAATAATCGCTACTCTTTTAAGAGGTCGAACTCCCACCAGCCGCCGCCGACATCAATCCTGATAGTCATGCTGCCTCCAACCAGTTCGACCACCTCATAGGTGACGAACTCGGGTGCATCGGCTGGGTCTGCCAACTCCGCGCCGTTTACGGCCTTGGCCAGGCCCAGGAAGGAACCGAGGCCATTGACCGTCACAGTGCCGGCATCGTCGTCAT
>JAQBDO010000423.1:0-3925 GCA_032124375.1 Gammaproteobacteria bacterium | reverse complement strand
AGGAAGCCTTTATTCGGTTACTGGATTATCCGGATGATCTACTACTCGAATTATTAATGGGTCGCATGGCCCCCGCAGACAAGGATGTCGCGCACATTGTCCAGGAAATACGCAACACCGCTGTATCTTGAGATAGCGCCGTCCAGAACCATGGGCTATTGGGCTATACTGGTTTACTGCATGCCGTTATTACTGTTGCCTGTTTTGCAGCTGCCCGGCTGGCTGAATCTTGCCACTATTGCAGCACTGCTGATCGGCTTTATCCGGACATGGCGTTTAATGGCACAGCGGCGTCATCCGCATGCTGTGCGGACTTTAAGGTGGGGAGAAAAGCAGCAGTGCCTGCTAGGACTGCATTCCGGCCGGGAACAGTCGCTTGATCTGTGTGAACAGGCCTTTGTTACCCCGTGGATGGTTATATTGCACTTCAACAAGCAACACTATCGCAAACGCTCGCTGGTGTTGTTGCCCGACATGGTAGAGCGTGAACTGTTTCGGAAACTACGCGTACGTTTGAAGCTGGAATTAAACAAACCATGAGGCAGCTGCAAGGCACTGCTATTCGCGCCTGTTGTTATCTGTTTTTGTTGTTGGGCCTGTTTGGATGCAGCCAGCCGCAGGATGACGTCATCCGTTTCGGTCTTGCCAGTGCGCCGGCAAATCTCGATCCACGTTATGCCACTGATGCTACTTCGGCACGCATCAACCGCCTGCTGTACCGAAGCCTTGTTGATTTTGATGCACAGTTTCGCCCAATTCCGTCGCTGGCAGACTGGCAGCAACTTGCACCGCTGCACTATCGCTTTCATCTGAAAGCAGGGCGGGCTGATTTCCACGACGGTACCCCGCTGAATGCCGGGGATGTGGCAGCCACCTACCAGTCAATCCTTGCAACCGACAGTGGCTCGCCGCATGCCGGTACGCTGCGATTGATTCAGGCTATTACTGTCGTGGATAACAACACTCTGGATTTCCATTTGACGCGAGCGGACCCGTTGTTCCCGGGTTACCTCGCTATCGGGATCTTGCCGGCAGCCGGCATTGATAACGGTCATCCGTTCCACGAGAAACCCATCGGCAGTGGCCCGTTCCGTCTCAGCGACTGGCCAGAACCCGGCAGACTGGTGCTTACCCGGTTGGCTGACAGGCAATCCTTTGAAATGCTCAAGATCGGCGATCCAACGGTGCGGGTTTTGAAATTGCTGCGCGGTGAGGTCGATATTTTGCAAAATGACCTGCCATCGGAATTGCTCGGCTACCTGTCGGATAAGGAAGATATCAAGGTGACCTATGGCCCCGGCAGTAATTTTTCCTATATCGGCTTTAACCTCGCTGATGCGGTTACCGGTGATACCAGGGTACGCCATGCGATCGCACATGCTATTGATCGAGAGACCATCATGCATCACATCTTCGGGGATGCAGCCAGACAGGCAGCGGCACTGCTGCCCCCCGAGCACTGGGCCGGTCATAAAACACTGGCACCGTTAGCCCACGATCCGGCACGTGCCCGCAGTTTGTTGGCCGAGGCGGGGTACAGCGACAGTCATCCTCTGGTACTGAGTTACAAGACATCCACCGATCCGCTACGCATCCGTATCGCCACCATTATTCAGCAGCAATTACGCGATGCCGGTATCGATATGGCGCTGCAGAGTTATGACTGGGGCACCTTTTACGGTGACATCAAGGCCGGGCGTTTCCAGATGTACAGTCTTGCCTGGGTCGGTATTAAAACGCCGGACATATTTCGGTACGCCTTTCATAGCGACTCGTTGCCGCCGGAAGGTGCAAACCGGGGGCGCTTGCGCGATGCCGCCATTGACAACCTCATCGTGGCAGCAGAGCAGGGGGCCTCTCTGGAGGTGCAGGCTGTTGCCTACCGCGAAATACAATCAAGGTTGCTGGAGCTATTGCCCTATATCCCCCTCTGGTATGAAGACCACGTGTTTGCGGCCCGTAGCAATATCAGCGGCTACCAACTCGCCAGCGATGGCAACTACGATGGCCTGATCAACACAGTCAAAAATCATCACCCTCCCTCTCCATAGGTCGGGTTACCGCAGCTTAACCCGACAAGTTGTTGAATTTGTTAGCTTACGCGGCGCTCACCCAGGCTGCATTATTGCTTCTGCATCGCCCTCCGGGACCCTATAATCAGCTCCATGCAAGCAAACCCCTTCTTCATAAAAGTCAGCATCGACGAGCAACGACTGCAGCTACTCGAAGCCGATAAAGTCATCATGGACGTCGCCATCGCCAGCGCCGCCAACGGCCCCGGCGAAATCATGCACAGTGAATGCACGCCGCGCGGTTTGCACAGGATACGGGCAAAAATCGGTGCAGGCGCACCGGAAAATGCGGTATTTACCGGACGTCGGCAAACCGGGGAAATCTATTCGCCAGCATTGAGGCAGCAACACCCGGGGCGCGACTGGATGCTGACCCGCATCCTCTGGCTGAGCGGACTCGAACCGGGGAAAAACCGCCTGGGCGAACGCGACTCCATGCGTCGTTATATCTACATTCACGGTTGCCCGGATACCGATGAAATGGGCGTGCCTTCGTCACATGGTTGCGTCAAAATGAGGAATACGGAAGTAATCCGTTTGTATGATATTGTTCCGATCGGAACACAGGTACTGATTCAGGAAGAACCCTTGTAGGGTCAAATTCCTGCGGAATGTCACCGGTCGAATAAATTCGACCCTACAAATGGATTCAACCGAGACCATCAGCAGATCATCACCTTGCAGGGCCGAATGCAAAATGTACCTGATTTCAGATCATCACCTTGCAGGGCAGAATTCACATGTGCCCGGCGCTTAATCGGGTATTCGGCCAACAGCTGAATTCGATCCGTCTGCAGGCTGGTCTGAAACCCGTGTAAGTAGTTTCCATAACTATAAAAATATTAATGAGTAAAGAGGTTGTTATTAACAGAGTTAATTATCTTCCAATCGCCAACAGCGATAAGGTTCGTTTAATCAGTTAAACAATAGAATGGAGTTGATAAATGGTTGCGATGAATGATGTGTCGGGAAAATCACTGGCAGAGATGTCGGCGGACGAATTGAAAGCGTGGTTTGACCAGCGCTTTGATGAAAAGGCAAGTGAACTTGAAGCGGGCAGAACCCCAAGAATATCCATCATGGTTACAAAAGGTACTCTGGACTGGGCCTATCCACCTTTTATTCTTGCATCAACGGCTGCCGCACTGGGCTGGGATGCCACCCTGTTTTTTACCTTTTATGGACTCGCGCTGCTGAAGAAAGACCTGAATCCGAACATCAGTCCGCTCGGTAATCCCGCGATGCCCATGAAGATGCCCTTTGGGCCAAAATGGTTCCAGGGGATAGAATGGAATATGCCTAATCTGCTGATGGCCGGCGTGCCTGGCTTTGAGTCACTGGCAACGACCCTGATGAAGCAGACTGTGAAGAACAACGGTATCGCAACAGTCCCGGAACTGCGTGATTTGTGTATTGAGGCAGAGGTAAAGCTGGTGGCTTGCCAAATGACCGTTGGCCTGTTTGGATGGAAGCAAGAAGACTTCATCCCGGAAGTTTCGGAATGGGCAGGCGCTGCAACCTATATTACCAATGCACAGGGCGCGGATATTACTTTATTGGTTTGACGTGCCCCGGCCTGGGCGATGCGAATCCATGCACAGGCAGTTTTTTTGCACTGAACTTCTCACGGCGACCCTCGGGTCGCCATTTTTTTATCGTGAAGAATGTCCATAAAGAACGCCGCACGCTATCTCTATTACCCAGGCACCGGGGAACCTGTATCAGTGACTTCATAAATGCGGGCCGCTGGAATCCTGCCTGGGCAGCGCAGACTGGCATGATCAAGACGTTCAGGAAAGAGCACGACATGAAGTGACCCAATATACGTTGCCACTCACCTGCAGAGTCTGTCC
>JAQBDO010000422.1:0-4277 GCA_032124375.1 Gammaproteobacteria bacterium | reverse complement strand
TGAAAGGCTGGCCGGAACCCCGTGTCATTGTGCGTTTCTGGATTGTTACAGTGATTCTTGTGCTGGTGGGTCTGGCCACTTTGAAGATTCGTTAGGGCAGATCATGCAGGCATACGCAATCAGCATATTATTTTTAACGAGCCTTGATTAATGGCGGTTCCGGCAATAGTCATGACAGCGATATTTGACAAGGCGTGCAGAACGCTGGTGGTTGGGCTCGGTAAAACGGGGCTGTCCGTGGCGCGCTACCTGTCGCGCCAGGGCGTTTCTGTGGCCATTGTCGACAGTCGTGAACAGCCGCCGGAACTGGAGCATTCGCGTTCCGAACTGCCGGCGGACGTGGTGCTGTTCCTTGGCGGGTTTCACAAGGACGCTTTTGAGCGTGCCGAGCAGATTGTCATCAGCCCCGGTGTTTCAATGGACGAGCCGGAGATTGTGGCGGCACTGGCAAGGCAGGTGCCAGTCATCGGTGATATTGAATTGTTTGCGCAGGTGACCAGAGCGCCGGTTATTGCTGTCACCGGTTCCAACGGCAAGAGCACGGTCGTCACTCTACTGAGTGCGATGGCGCGACGTGCCGGTGTGGATGTGCGTACCGGTGGCAATATTGGTACCCCGGCACTGGACCTGATCGCAGAGGATGAGCCGGCCCTGTATGTGCTGGAGCTCTCCAGCTTTCAGCTGGAGACGCTGTATTCGCTGCAACCGCTGGCGTCAGTGGTACTGAATATCAGTCATGATCACCTGGATCGCTACCGTGATCTGCAGGATTACGCGGCAGCGAAGCAGGCCGTCTACAGGGGGGCTGCGCTACAGGTAGTGAATCTTGATGACGCGCTCGCACTGGCGCTTGCCGATGAGCAGCGTCCGCGTGTCGGTTTTACCGAAGCTGTGCCTGCGGAGAACCAGTACGGCTTGCTGGAGCATGCCGGTGAGACCTGGCTGGCTCGCGGTGAAGTGCGCATTATGCCGGTATCCGGGGTACGCATGGCTGGACGCCATAACCTGGTTAATGCACTGGCCGCGCTGGCGCTGGGCGAGGCGGCCGGCTTGCCGCAGACTGCGATGGTGGAGACGCTGGGCGAATTTCAGGGCTTGCCGCACCGCATGCAATACCTTGTTGAGCAACACGGGGTGCGCTGGTTTAACGATTCGAAGGGCACCAATGTCGGTGCCACGCTGGCCGCAATAGACGGCATTGATGGCAAGGTCGTGCTGATTGCCGGTGGTGATGGCAAGGGTGCGGACTTTTCACCGCTGGCGGCTGCGATGCAGCGCAAAGGACAGGGAATAGTGTTGATTGGCAAGGATGCCCCTTTACTGGAGGCCGTGCTGCGCGATGTGGTACCGGTCATGCACGCAGAAGACATGACGCAGGCAGTGCAACTGGCTGCCGGGATGGCGCAGCCGGGTGACTGTGTGCTGTTGTCACCGGCCTGTGCCAGCACAGATATGTACCGGAATTTTGAGGAGCGTGGAGAAGTTTTCATGCAAGCCGTCAGGGAGTTGGTGCACTAGTGGCCGCTGTTGCACAACAAGCCAGGCTGGTCGGTATCGATGAGCTACGCCTGCCGCGCATTGATCTCTGGCTGGTGGCCAGTGTCATTGTGCTGGCAAGCCTCGGTCTGGTGATGGTGTCATCGGCCTCTATTACGTTTGCCGATCGTGAAATTGGCCAGCCGTTTTACTATGCGCTCCGCCAGGCTGTGTTTATCGGCGCTGGAGTACTGCTCGGACTGCTGTTTTTCAGGCTGCGCCTGGCCGATCTGGAACGTATGGGCATGCTGCTGTTGCTGTCTGCCATGGCCATGTTGTTGCTGGTGCTGGTGCCGGGTGTCGGGGTGACAGTGAATGGTGCTGCACGCTGGATCAATCTTGGCCTGTTTCGCCTGCAGGTATCCGAGCCCGCCAAGTTGCTGTTTATTATTTACCTGGCCAGTTATCTTGCAAGACACGCTGAAGAAGTCCGCACCCGGATTTCCGGATTTATGAAACCGATCGGTTTGCTGGCGCTGGCCTCTTTGTTATTGCTGCTGGAGCCTGACTTTGGTGCCACGGTGGTGCTGACTGCAACGGTCATGGGGATGATCTTTCTGGCGGGCGTCAAGCTTATCCAGTTCAGTGGAGTGCTGGGTGCGGCCGGTTTGTTACTGGCCAGTCTGGCAGTGTCTTCTCCCTATCGCATGAATCGCCTGACGACTTTCATGGATCCCTGGGCCGATCCGTTTAACAGTGGTTTTCAGTTGACCCAGTCATTGATCGCGATTGGTCGTGGCGAGTGGTTTGGTGTCGGTCTGGGGGCGAGTATTCAGAAACTGTTTTATCTGCCTGAAGCGCACACGGACTTCGTGTTTGCAGTACTGGCCGAAGAGCTCGGTCTGCTGGGTGTGTGTACCATTATTTTTCTGTATGCCGTGCTGGTGTGGCGCGCCTTTGTGATTGCCGCGCAGGCCGCCAGGGCGGAGAATTTCTTCGCGGCTTACCTGGCTTACGGCATTGGCATCTGGTTTGGTCTGCAAAGCTTTATCAATATCGGTGTCAACATGGGACTGTTGCCAACCAAGGGGCTGACCCTGCCGCTGATGAGCTATGGCGGTTCCAGTGTGATCGTTATGTGTGTTGCCGTTGCGCTGTTGCTGCGTGTTGATCACGAGACACGCTGTACGGCAACCGGCATGTCGGCCAGTGGTATTGCAGCTGCAAAGCGCCGGGGGGCAACAGCATGATGCTGCCAGTGAACAAGCGGCCGGTGTTAATCATGGCGGGCGGTACCGGTGGACATGTGTTCCCGGCGCTGGCTGTTGCTGCTGAATTGTCTGCACGTGGCGTGGCCGTTGCCTGGCTGGGAACCCGAAGGGGACTGGAAGCACGCGTAGTGCCTGCGGCCGGTTACCCGCTGGAGACCATGCGTGTGTCCGGTCTGCGTGGCAAGGGTGTGCTGCAGTTGTTGCTGGCGCCATTCATGTTGCTGGTGGCACTTTGGCAGGCATTGCTTATTCAGTTGCGGTTACGGCCCTGTGCGGTGCTCGGTATGGGCGGCTTTGCATCGGGTCCGGGTGGTGTGATTGCCTGGCTGCTGCGCCGGCCGTTACTGATTCATGAGCAGAACTCGGTGGCGGGCATGACCAATAAATGCTTGCTGCCGTTTGCGAGTACGGTCATGGAGGCCTTCCCGGGCAGTCTGCCGGCAAAGCATCATCCAGTGCATACCGGTAACCCGGTGCGCGCCGGGATTACGCAGTTGCCGGCACCGGCAGAACGCTTTGCCGCACGCAGTGGTGCCCTGAGAGTGCTGGTGGTTGGTGGCAGTCTGGGTGCGCGTGCACTGAATGAAACGCTACCCGCGGCGGTGGCGCAGTTGGCTGCCGGTGACTCCCTGCAGCTGCATCACCAGACCGGCAAGGCGGATGAATCGAGCGTGCAGGCTGCCTACGCCGCACAGGGTGTCGATGCGCGGGTTGAAGCCTTTGTTGAAGATATGGCGGCCGCTTATGCCTGGGCGGATGTGGTGATCTGCCGTTCCGGTGCGCTGACCGTTGCCGAACTTGCCGTGGTCGGCGTTGCTTCTGTGCTGGTGCCTTATCCGCATGCCACTGATGATCACCAGACCGCTAACGCACGCTTTCTTGCCGATGCCGGTGCCGCCATTCTGATGCCGCAGTCAAGCCTGAACGCCGACAAGCTCGCCGGCTTGCTGGCAGATTTTTTACAACAACGTGACATGCTCGAGGAAATGGCCGGGCGCGCACGCACGCTGGCCTTGCCGGATGCGGCACGCCGGGTTGCCGTGCTGTGTTTGCAGGCCGCCGGCATTGATGCCTCTTCACACGCTGACGAGGTGTCCGTATGAATCCGAGTTTGCATCCAACCGCCATGGCTCAGCCGCAAGGCATGGGGCGGGTACGACGCGTGTACTTTGTCGGTATCGGTGGGGCCGGGATGAGCGGTATTGCCGAAGTGATGCATAACCTGGGTTATGAAGTGAGTGGTGCCGATCTGCGTGAGAGTACGGTGACGCATCGTTTGCGTGACATGGGCGTGACGGTCTTTATCGGACATGATGCAGCCCATGTTGCTGACTGTGATGCAGTGGTGGTGTCTACGGCCATTGCTGCAGACAACCCGGAACTGATGGCGGCACGCGAGCAGCGCATACCAGTGGTGCCGCGTGCCGAAATGCTGGCCGAGCTGATGCGCTTTCGTTACGGCATTGGTGTCGCCGGTACCCATGGCAAGACCACCACCACCAGCCTGACCGCCAGTCTGCTGGCCGAGGG
>JAQBDO010000421.1:0-2991 GCA_032124375.1 Gammaproteobacteria bacterium | reverse complement strand
CTTCTCACTGGGTCTGGGAGAACCGCACCCGATTGCTGCCGTTCACGGCCGTGGTGTGAACGCCTTGATGGATATTGCAATAGCGCAATTGCCACCAGCTGCCGAGGAAGCAGCAGTCATTGAGGATGATGAGCGTATCCGGGTGGCTGTTATCGGGCGTCCAAACGTGGGCAAGTCCACCTTGATTAACCGTATTATGGGCGAGGAGCGCGTGCTGGTCTTTGATATGCCGGGCACCACCCGTGACAGTATTTTTATTCCGTTTGAACGTGATGGAACGACCTATACCCTGATTGATACTGCCGGTGTACGGCGTCGGGCGCGCGTCAGTGAGGTGATCGAGAAGTTCAGTGTCATCAAGACGCTGCAGGCGATTGACGCCGCGCATGTGGTTATCCTGGTACTGGATGCACAGCTGGAAATCAGTGAGCAGGATGCCAGCCTTGCCGGTTATATTGCCGAGAAGGGGAGAGCGCTCATCATTGCGGTGAACAAGTGGGATGGGCTGGATGCCTATGCCCGCGACATGATTGTCCAGCAGCTGCACCGGCGCCTGCCGTTCCTGAATTTTGCCACGACCTGTTTTATCTCTGCATTACACGGCTCCGGAGTCGGCGAGATTTTTCCTGAAATCAGGAAGGCCTATGCCTCCGCCATGCGTGAAATGCCAACGCCGGCATTGACGTCCATGCTTGAAAAAATTGTGCAGGAACACCAGCCACCACTGGTGCATGGTCGCCGTATCAAACTGCGCTATGCGCACCAGGGCGGCCGTAACCCGCCGATCATCGTCATTCACGGTAATCAGACAGAGCGCGTGCCTGCAACCTACAAGCGTTATCTGGAGAATGCGTTTCGCTCCGCCATGAAGTTGTCCGGCACGCCCATCAGGATTGAGTTCAAGACAGGTGACAACCCCTACAAGGACCGCAAGAACAAGCTGACAGGACGACAGGTCAAGCGCAAGACGCGTCTGATGCGGCATGTAAAAAAGTAGCAACAGGATTGTATTCAGACTGTTGTTGCCGCAAACAACTGGCCGGGTTAATTACTTCGCAGGATGTGCTCACATCCACATGCCAGTCAGAGACCGGGTATCTGCCTCAGGATGCGGAAGCAGATAAACGCCGCCAGCAGGAATGTATTTTGTCTAAAATGATGGACTTGTCCGCTCAATCAGGGGAACAGCCTCTGGTAATGATCCTGCTTGGGTAAGTGCCATCCGGGCAAGACCGGCACATGGGCAGGCGTTGGTCCGGGTACCTGGATTGTGTCCGGACATGCAAAGATAGTTGCCAATATGTACTATGCTGGTACTTATGCGCGATAAATTCGTTCCAGCCATTGTCAGGAGTGCCCATGCACTTTACTAAACGTTACGTCTACCTGCTGATATTTATGTCCATGCTGTTCCTGACCGGC
The DNA here is from genome assembly GCA_032124375.1 of Gammaproteobacteria bacterium. Classification (GTDB taxonomy): domain Bacteria; phylum Pseudomonadota; class Gammaproteobacteria; order UBA9214; family UBA9214; genus UBA9214. The sequence goes on along the minus strand of JAQBDO010000421.1, from coordinate 1,569 downwards.
TCGAGTAGTTTCAGCTGCTCTACGGGTGGTGGCTCCAATGACAAGAAGCCGTCAGGCGGGGATACCGAGATCAGGGTTAAGGTAGGCGGACAACAGAAGATCTCCGCAGACAGTGGCGGTTTTAATGGCAGTCTCAACAGCGGAGATCAGTTCGGCAGTGCCGTTGCGGATCTCGATGATCTGGATGCTAACGGCGTCCGGGACCTGGCCGTGGGCGCTCCCTTTAAGGACGACGGTGGCAATGACAGGGGCGCCGTCTGGGTGTTGTTCATGGGCAGCGATGGAAAAGTGGATCAGCAACAGAAGATTGCGGACGATAGCGGTGACTTTGGCGGGGGGCTCAAGGACGATGACCTGTTTGGCAGCGCGCTTGCTGGTATCGGTGATCTCGACGGCGATGGCGCTTTTGACCTGGCCGTTGGGGTACCCGGGGATGATAAGGGCGGCACGGACCGGGGTGGTGTGTGGATATTATTCCTCGGCGCAGACGGCAAGGTTCAGCAGAAGCAGAAGATAGCGGACGATAGCGGTGGCTTTGGAGGGGGGCTTAAAGACGATGACCGTTTTGGTAGTGCGGTGGCCGATATCGGGGATGTGAACGCTGATGGCATCCCGGATCTGGCGGTCGGTGCCCCGAATGATGATGACGGCGCTGCTAACGCTGGCGCGGTCTGGATCCTGTTCATGAAGGTGGATGGCACTGTAGCAACAAAGCAGAAAATTTCCATGGACGCAGGGCGACTGGACGGCAGTCTGAAGGCTGATGATCATTTTGGCGCAGCGCTTGCGGGCATTGGTGACCTCAACAATGACGGCATACCGGATCTGGCTGTCGGGATACCGGGGGATGATAAGGACGGTACTGACCGCGGCGGCGTGTTGATATTGTTTCTTGATACAGAGGGCAAGGTCCTGAAGAAACAGAAGATAGCCAATAATACCGGCGGCTTTGGCGGGCTCGATGATGATGACCGCTTTGGTAGTGCGGTGGCTGATATCGGGGATATGAACGATGACGGTATCTCTGATCTCGGGGTCGGCGCCCCGAATGATGATGACGCATTCACTAATGCGGGTGCGGTCTGGATCCTGATGATGAACACGGATGGCAAGGTGGGTGCGTGGCAACAGGTGTCCGGCAGTGCAGGGGGCTTTAATGGTAATCTGCATGCCGACGATTACTTCGGCGCCGCGCTCACCGGCATTGGTGATATGGACAATAACGGGGTCCCGGACATGGCTGCCGGAGCGCCCGGAGATGACGACGGTGGTGCGGATCAGGGCGCTGTCTGGATCCTGTTCATGGAGGAGCGTATCTAGGAGCCTGTCGGGCTTGGCATTAATCTACTGCGCCGATGGGAGAGCGGCCCACATGTCCCCGATTTATCGTTGCACAGGCCCACTATGCGCCTCAAAATCGTGACCATTTGTTCTCGCTCTCCCATCATGCTCGCTACGATCATCTAAGTCCGACAGGCTCCTGATATGTATTGACCTGTCAACTATTAGTCTTGTCCAATATGAAATGAGTCTGAAGGGGGAGTGGTATTTCTAACATGAAATGAGTCT
>JAQBDO010000420.1:0-4787 GCA_032124375.1 Gammaproteobacteria bacterium | reverse complement strand
TCTATCCGCAAGCCGACCGAATACATTCGGCCCTGCAATGATTGCACCTTACTTAATATGTCCCTCTATCCACTGCACCAGCTGTGGCAACTGCATGGCGCCTGATTGCCGCGTGACCTCACGGCCGTGGTCAAACAGCGCAATAGTTGGAATACTGCGTATCGCATATTTTCCGGCCAGCTGCTGAGCCTCTTCGGTATTGAGTTTTGCAAGCCGCACACGTGGTTCCAGTTTTGCGGCAGCCTGTTCATAGGCCGGCGCCATCATCACGCAAGGACCGCACCAGGGTGCCCAAAAATCCACCACCACCGGAATATCATTGCGTGTCAGCTGTTGATTAAAGTTGCCTTCGTGCAAATCCAGTGGATGGCCGGTAAATACCGGCTTCTTGCAACTGCCACACACGGGCCGGTCGCCCAGACGCGCAGCAGGAATCCGGTTGACGGTATTGCAATGCGGGCAAACTATATTGGTCGTCGTTGTCATATCTGTACCCTTCTCGCCTCCTGACATAATAATCAAAAATCCAGCCCGTAATAACACCCGTACCGGGCATGGCCTTCCTTTCCTGTCACTGGTTGATTGAATTCCAGCGCCAGCCAGGGTGTCGCCCTCGTCTGACCCGCTGTCATGGCGTGTCAAAATACACAAATCCTGCAATCATAGCTATAGAACAGGGAAATTCGATCTGCTTTCAAAACACACGCACCTCTCTCCCAAAAGCGCAGCTATTAGTGCATACTTTGCCGCCTTGACCAAAACACGATGGATCCCCGAACAGCCTTCACAGGAGCACGCACCATGACTGACAATACCGCCCGTTATTACCCCACCCGACCTTCAGCCAGCGGCCTGCGGGTTCTCGCCGCCATCCTCGTCGCTGCCATGGCAGTGCCGGCATGCACCACCACCAACCCCTACACCGGCGAACAGGAAGTCAACAAGACCAGCAAGGGCGCCGGCATCGGTGCACTGGCCGGACTGGCTACCGCGGCTCTCATAGGCGGTGACCGCAAGTCACTGCTGCTGGGCGCAGGTATCGGCGCGCTGGCCGGTGGCGGCATTGGGTTATACATGGATAAACAGGAAGACAAGCTGCGTATGCAACTGCAGAGTACCGGTGTCAGCGTCACCCGTAATGGCGACAGCATCATCCTGAACATGCCGGGTAACGTCACCTTCGCAACCAACTCCAGCAATATCTCTGCCGATTTCTACCAGGTACTTGATTCTGTGGCAGTGGTGGTTAACGAATTCGAAAAGACCTATGTCGACATTATTGGACATACTGACAGTAGTGGCGCCCTGCAGTACAACCAGACGCTCTCCGAGAGTCGCGCCAACAGCGTGGCACGCTACCTTGAATCCCAGAAGGTCGTCTCGCAGCGCATCATCACCCGGGGTGTGGGTCCTTCACAGCCTATTGCCTCGAATGACACACCCGAGGGACGCTCCATGAATCGACGCGTGGAGATAATACTGACACCCATCACCTGAGTATGGCGTGAATACAGACAAGACCCGTTCGCGGGTCTTGTTATTCAGGGGATCCGTGCATTAACAGCGCTCCCGTCATTCCCACAAAGACCGGGGCTATCCATTGGCACCATCAAGAAGACCCTGTAAGCCATTGAAGCAATAAGCAGCGTTGCTCATACCCTTAAAATCACACCGCCCCAAATGCTAGTGCAGCGGCTTTTTCGTATACGTTTCGACCCTGTAAAAAAATCGCAACATGGAGTCCCTATGAGATCAACAGCAAAAATAGTACGTGCTGGAGTTTTCCTGGCAATTTTGATGTCACTGCCGGCTCACGCCGAGAACGCGCACAAGCAGGCAGAAATAACTGGTATAGAAGCCCTGTCACCCGCACTGCGCACGCTGTTAACAAAAGAAATGCTGGCAATACAAACCGCTATGATGGCTGTGATCCCTGCCTATGCCGCTGGTAACTGGAACGAGATAGAAACTATTGCTCACAACATCAAGCACAGCTACCTCCTGAAACAAAGCCTGACCGACGAACAAATCCATGAACTGCATAGTTCACTTCCTGCTTCATTCATAGCACAAGACCAGCAATTCCATTACTATTCCGGCATGCTTGAACACGCAGCCAGTATGCGCAAACCGGAACTGGTTGGCTTTTATTTCTCGAAACTCAATGAGGCCTGCATTAGCTGCCACAGCCAGTTTGCAACGCACAGGTTCCCGGCGCTAACGCCAGAGAAAGATACCGGGGAACACAGCCACTGATTTCTATAGCTGCGGTGACTTCAGTGACCTCAATGGTAACGAATATGCCGCCTGGCCTGATATAGATACAGGCTCTTCCCCCGATCGGGTGGGTAGATTACCGTTGCAGGGCCGAATTTATTCGGCCAACGGGCATGTTACGACTACGCAGCCAGGACAGATCACGGTGAAACACCGCTGCTCGAATACCCGATCAAGCGCCGGGCACAAGTGAACTCAACCCTGCTGTTCTGCCAACAGCAGGACTGTTAACGCGTCTTCCAGTCCGGATAGAGCGGTGACAGTGCTTGCTGTGTTCCACGCTCCTCGGTGACCGCTTTTTCAAATCCTTTCTTGTACAACTTCAACAAGGCCTCGCCCTGCCAGCTGCGCGTTCCTGACGCGTACAGGACCTGTTCCAGTTCACCCATCTCTTGCGCGCCGGTTTGCAGCCATTGAGCCAGAGCACCGAGGTTACGTGGCGCCTCATCGGGCCACTTTGCAGCAGCCCATTGCAGCAACGCCCGGGCAGCTGCCTGCGGGTCATTATTATTGCAGGCCAGTTCCAGCAACTGACCTGCTTCCCTGAGCGTTTGTTTCCCTGACAGTGCAGAACCGCTTGCTGCTTGCGGCTCGCTGCCTGCCCGCTTGCGCCGTTGCAGATACCACCACAGCATTAACACCAGGCACACAGCTGCCGCGATCAACACCCAGCGCAGCCAGACGCTGTCTGGTTGCTCAGCCGCCTGTGTAGCGCCAGGGTCTTCGATGTCAGCGGCCGGGGCTGTCATCTCAACCGGGGCCGGCGGTTGCGCTTCCGCAGCACCGGCCGCACCCGGTAGCACATTCACCTGCCATGCCGGCAATACCGTACTGCGCTGGCGTTGCTCAACAGTATCCCACCAGTCTATGCGGGTCTCCGGAATGGTGATTCGTCCGGCTGTAACAGGCACATAGGCCACTGCCTGCTGGCTGCTTCCATAAACCAGTTCACCGTCCGTGCGCGTGGTATGTTGCGGCTGTTCCGGATACAACCGCATGCCGCTTGTTTCCGGCAGGTCAATATCCGGCAGGTGCGATGACTCCAGCCCCTTTGCTTCCAGTGTAATCGTCCGCGTTACCGGCTCGCCGACCTTAAACTCGGGTGGGCCCTCCGCCCAGCTATCATGGAGAACCACCTGCTCACTCGGCAACCAGTGCTGGCCGTCATAGGAGACAGGACGCGGCAGGATATCCAGCGAGATTGCCTCACTGCGCAATCGCACCCGTTCGCCCGGCGTACGCTGCAGACTTCCACCGAGGAACTGGTCCATCATGGAGCGCATATTGGCAGACCGTGGCCGTTGCAGTGGCGCAGCTGACATTCGCCCGGTAAACACAACTGCAGGAATGACCAGCGGACCGCTTTGTTCAGGGAAAATGGCATAGCGACGTTCAAGCACCTGGTACGGCTCACCGTTTACAGTGGTTTTAAACTGGCTATCATCACCGAGCTTTTCCACCAGGGCATTGGCAACATCAGGTCCATCGAAACTGCCTTCTGCAACGGCTTCACGGTAATACAGTTGCAAGATGTACTGTATTTGCTGTTGCACATAAGTAGTGCCATTGGCCGGTTCAATATGTGCCTTTATAAATACCGGCTGTCCGATGCCGGCGGCAACAGCTGCTGGTTGACTCTTTACCGACAGTGCTAGCGGTTCTGTCTTCTCAGGACCCACACTGATGGCGGGTACCATTATTTCTCCACTGTGTTTCGGCGCCAGTTCTATGTGCCACTGACGTTTGTCGGTTCGCCGCCCGTTAATGATTTGTACCTGTTGACTGTTGCTGCTGCCGATAACCTCAAAATCCTGCTGCAGCACTGCAAGGTCCGGCTCACCGTCATGGTGCCTGTCACTGGTCTCAATGATCAGGGTAACCACATCGCCTTCATACACACTATTCCGGTTGAGCATGGCATTCACGTCTGCCAGCAGTGGCTGTGATAGCAACGTTAACAGCAGTAATACACCCAGGCCGCTGCTTCGCGGACGAAATCCGCTAGCGCAATAAAAGCAGCGTCCGCAGGAGCGGATCTTGTCCGCGATGAATTTAATCGGGTTCATAACAATCACCACGCCTGCTGATCTGCGGCCACAGTGCCTTGCGACTGTTGCCGGTACTGGTACAAAAACTTGCGGCGCAACAAGCCACCGGGATCATCCGGAATACGACGCAACCACTGTTCGGCAGCCTGCTTCTCTTCGCTATCCAGCGGCCTGGCCTCAGCAGCTTCAGTGTGTTGATCACCTTCTTCACCGGCAGTGTCTGCACTTTGTTGCTCCGCTTGCTGCTCGCCTTCAGTTTCTTCAGTCCCTTCTTTGCCCTCTGAACCTTCGGCTTGTTGCGCTGCCTGTTCGCCTTGCTGCTCGGCTTGCTGTTCAGCACCCCGCTCATCTTGCTGTTGCTCTCCCTCGGCCTGCTCGCCTTGCTGTTGCTCTCCGTCGGCCTGCTCGCCTTGCTGTTGCTCTCCCTCGGCCTGCTCGCCCTGCTGTTCGCCTTGCTGCTGG
>JAQBDO010000419.1:0-5027 GCA_032124375.1 Gammaproteobacteria bacterium | reverse complement strand
TGAAGCTTTTGGTGTTCTCCAGGTCGTCTTCATAGGGATACATTTCAGTCGCGCAGGTCCAGATCTCCTGGGCATCATCACCGGCGAGTTCGCAATCGACTTCATTGGCCATTTCCATCACGCTGGCCTGCCGGCGCACCTGGCGCTGACTGGCTGGCACGTACTCGTGCTCGACATTCCAGCTCAGTTCCTCGAATTCCCACACGAAACGGTTGTCATCCCGATAGGGGATGCGGATGCGCTCCAGGATACGCAGACTGGGCACTTCCTTGAGCGCCGCGAAGTGATTAAACAGTTCCAGCCCCATGTGCCACGAGAATTGAGTATCGTCCTGGCGCGCTGCAATCTGCTGGTGGAAGCGATCAGCAAATTCGTTGAGTTCAGGCTGCTCGCAGCGACTGTCCGCATCAAGCAGCATCAAGGCCAGCTTTTCCAGCATCAGCATGCTCGGGTGTTCAGGTGCCTCCTCGTAGTGCAGGGACAGTAACGCGCACCACAGTTTCTTGAGACCGGGAAATTCCTGAATGGCCTTGTACTCGACGCGGGCATCCTCGAGCAGACCGATAAAGCTTATTTGCGCAGGTGAAAGCTCTTCGGCCGATATCGCGGCACGCGTATACATCATGTGCGCCGCCATATGAGCAGCCGTTGCACGATATACCTCGAGTCCGGGAATGCTGCCAATGTCATCAACCGCGTCCGGCATGTGCAGCACGTGACTTTCTATATAGGGGCGAAAATCTGCAAAGTCGGCACCCGTCGGACGCAGGAAGAAATCCCGGCCCCAGAGCGCGCGCAGGTAGAAATTGAGCTTCCGCTGGGTTTTCACAAAGAGGATGCCACGACGTTCTTTCTGCAGCATGGCCCGACTGTCTTTGGATTCCAGATTGAAGTAGGACGTCAGGTTGTTGTAGTCGCGCCGGTAGGCCTGCGCCCCGAAGTTGCACCAGCGGCGCAGTCCGCTGAGCGTCAACTTCGACAGCAGTTCATCGATGTGATTGAGCATCGGCCTGACACCGCGAGAAGCAGTTGAGGCGATCTGGTGTATCAATGTCAGGTAGCCGCGAAACAGTTCGACATCACCAAGGTGGCGCGCAGCGGACGGCATGCTGTTAAAAAACAGTTCAATGACTTCACCGGACGTCATTGATGAGAGCTTCATCGCACCGGTCAGGCAGTCAGAGATGATGTCTTCACCGCACTCCTTGACGACCAGTGGAATTTCCTGCAAATACGTAGTTACAACCCCGCTACCGCGACCAAGATTCGATAATGACCTGGCGCCTTCCAGGTATTTCTCAAGGCCAGCGGGTGACATAACCCGCGAAGCTTCCTGGAATGTTGCTTCCAGCACGCCACGGATTTCAGGGGCTGCGTCCCTGAGGGCTTCGTCGTAATCTTCGAGTCTGAGTGACACCTTTTTGCTTACGCTCTATACATCATTGCGAACAGGGTCGAAATCATTTGACCCTGCAGATGACGACCTAACCAAAGAAAGTCTGAACAGCGGCATGCAGTGTATCGCGCATGTCCGGATCATCCGTCAGCGGTGTCACCATGGTCATGCTGCAGGCCGGTTCGGGTGCAACACCCCTGACGATCAACTGGCCCGCATACACCAGCAGCCGTGTTGAGATACCTTCATCAAGGCCATGCCCCTTGAGGTTGCGGGCACGCTGGGCGATCTGCACCAGTTTCTTTGCAGTCACCTCATCGACGCCCGATTCCCTGGCCACGATCCGAACCTCCAGCGCCTCTTCCGGGTAATCAAAATCAAGGCCACCGAAACGCTGTTTGGTGGACTGTTTCAGATCCTTCATGAGGCTCTGGTAACCCGGGTTATAGGAAATCACCAGCTGAAAATCCGGGTTCGCCTCGATCAATTCACCCTTCTTGTCCAGCGGCAAGGTGCGACGATGGTCGGTCAGCGGGTGAATCACAACGGTGGTGTCCTGGCGTGCTTCCACCACCTCATCCAGGTAGCAGATCGCACCGATACGTGCCGCGGTGGTCAACGGACCGTCCTGCCACTTGGTGCCATCCTTGTCGAGCAAAAAGCGGCCGACCAGGTCGGATGCCGTCATATCTTCGTTACAGGCAACCGTAATCAGGGGTTTGCCCAGTCTCCAGGCCATGTGTTCAACAAAGCGTGATTTTCCACACCCTGTTGGACCCTTGATCATCATCGGCATGCGTACCTCGTACGCAGAGCTGTAGAGCTCAAGCTCATTGCCGACCGGCTCGTAATACGGCTCGGTTTTGATTCTGTACTGTTCGATATCCACTAATTCAGACATAACGCACCTTTTTCAGTCGTTGTTACTTGTCGTCGATGGTTTCATTCTCGCCTGACCAGCCGGCTGCCTTTGCATCGGCAATGGCTACATCATGTATACGCTGGTGGCGCTCACGCAAGGCTTCGGGTAACAGGCTCACCATGCAGCCATATTTGTCCCATTCGGCATTGACCCTGTCCAGCAAGACGTCAACCTGGCCCTGGTTCCAGCCCTCGCAGGTTTCCGTTTCCGGAAGCAAGCCGAAGACCCAGGCGTCACGAATGATCTTGCCAATGGTGGTCATGGCACCATTAACATCATTGTCGATCCCAACGTAAGTGCGTGGCCTTGTCATAATAATAAAAAAACCCCTGACCGAACGGTTGCCGGGCAGGGGCTTTTATCAACTGCCTCTAGTCGTGCAACCTAAACAGACACTCCACGGTAAACCACCATGGCAGTGCCTGCAGACTGTGAAAAGTTATCAAAGCCCAGCAACCGAACATGGTTTTTCGGGTGCGCCTTGTGACAGTTTTCCAGCTCGGCCAGGATAGTGTCTACATTGGTCTCGCCAAACAGGGGCAGCTTCCACATGTACCAGTAATTGCTGCGTGCATTTGCCGGTTCAGTGTGTTCAATACCCGGGTTCCAGCCCTTGTCTACTATGTACTGGATCTGGGCGCGAGCAGACTCCTTGCTTAACGGCGGCAGGTAGGAAAAGGTTTCAAACTTGCGGCTTGTGGCGGCATCACTCAAACTCGACTTGTAATCTTGTACGTCACTCATTTTATATTCTCCATCTAGAATTCACTGAATTTGATTGCCCGGGCGAGACCTTGGTCCAGCCCGGGCCGTATCAGGCGACTGCGCGCTTACTTGTGCGCGACGTCGATCTTGTCAACGGTATCAAATTCGAACTTGATCTCTTTCCAGGTTTCCATGGCGATCTTGAGTTCCGGGCTGTGCTTGGCCGCGGTAGCAAGGATGTCCTTGCCTTCTTTCTCAAGCTCGCGACCGGAATTACGTGCTTCAACACAGGCCTCAACCGCCACACGGTTGGCTGCTGCACCAGCAGCGTTACCCCAGGGATGACCCAGCGTACCGCCACCGAACTGCAGGCAGGAATCGTCCCCAAAGATGCTGACCAGTGCCGGCATGTGCCATACGTGGATACCACCTGAAGCAACTGGAATCACACCAGGCATAGAACCCCAGTCTTGATCGAAGAACAGACCACGTGAACGGTCTTCTTTGATGAAAGAATCGCGCATGGTGTCGATCCAGCCGAGAGTGGCTTCACGATCGCCTTCCAATTTACCCACAACCGTACCGGAATGAAGATGATCACCACCCGACAGGCGTAAAACCTTGGTCAGTACGCGGAAGTGAATACCGTGGTGAGGGTTGCGGTCAAGCACAGCGTGCATGGCACGGTGAATGTGCAGCAGCATACCGTTGCGCTGACACCATTGAGCCAGCTGGGTATTCGCTGACAGACCACCGGTCAGGTAGTCATGCATGATGATCGGTGCGCCAATTTCCTTGGCGTATTCAGCACGACGCATCATTTCATCAGCAGTCGGTGCAGTAACGTTCAGGTAGTGGCCCTTGCGCTCGCCGGTTTCGGCTTCGGCTTTAAGGATCGCTTCCATAACGAAGTCAAAACGGTGACGCCAACGCATGAACGGCTGTGAGTTGACGTTTTCGTCGTCCTTGGTGAAGTCCAGACCACCACGCAGACCCTCGTAGCAGGCGCGTCCGTAGTTCTTGGCAGACAGACCCAGTTTTGGCTTAATGGTACAACCCAGCAACGGACGACCATACTTGTTGAGGATGTCACGCTCGACCTGAATACCCTGTGGTGGGCCATTACAGGTCATGACGTAGGCAATCGGGAAGCGAATGTCTTCCAGGCGCAGGGCACGCAGGGCCTTGAAGCCAAATACGTTACCGACGAGTGAGGTCAATACGTTAACCACCGAACCTTCTTCGAACAGGTCGATGGGGTAAGCAACAAAGGCGTAGAAACAGGTGTCATCACCCGGTACATCTTCAATGGCGTAGGCACGGCCCTTGTAGTAGTCAAGGTCAGTCAGCAGGTCAGTCCATACCGTGGTCCAGGTACCAGTTGAAGATTCAGCGGCAACAGCGGCTGCAAGTTCTTCACGTGGCACACCTTCTTGTGGAGTGATCTTGAAACACGCCAGGAGGTCAGTGTCCTTGGGTGTGTAATTCGGTTCCCAGTATGTTTCGCGGTATTCTTTGACACCCGCGCTGTAAGTCTTAGCCATAGTTATTTCTCCTGATTGAATTCTGCTTGCTCTCGTAATCCGTTGAGCCGCTCATTATGCATCTTATCTGGCAGGGCTACACTGATTCGATCGAGCTATTGTTACAGCTTGTAACTATAAATAAAATTCAATAATAATGATAATTTACATAAACATTTACTTATGTATTAAGCTGTTGTTTTATTTATTTTTTTTCTCATCCTCGCCGTCCACGGGCATATCATAGGCCTGCATACTCAGGCGCTCATCATCATCATGCGATACAGATTCGCGATCACCACGGCGGGCCAGATGCTGATCCAGCGCATCACCTCTGAGGGCGATGGTCTCCTCGCCATACATGATTTGACGAATCATGCGATCACCAAAGCGCAGCAGCGCCATATCATCCGTTAATAACCCGTCCATCGTCGCCTGGTCGAGATCATAGGTAGTGGCAAAACCGGCACTCTTGACGAAT